>JAXFQS010000127.1:0-11905 GCA_034178815.1 Kiritimatiellia bacterium
GTCGCCCGCCTCAAGGGGGAGAAGCCGCCGCTGCTGGTGGATGTGTCGCTCGCGCTCGACTTCGTGGATCTTTCGCCCGGGCTCTTCGACAGCGAGCGTTCCGCCTGCCTGCCTTACGACTATGTCGACGAGGAGATTCACAGCACCGGCATCCACCGCCGCCTCGCGGAGGCGACCGATGTGCAGGAGTTGAAACGGCTCGGGGAGGAACTTGCCGACCGCTACGGTAAACTCCCCGAAGCGGTGCGCAATCTCATCGACTTGGCCAAACTCCGCATCCTTGCCGCGCAGCGCGGCATCGCCCGAATAGAGGTCAAGCGGGGCTTTGCCACCTACTTCGACGCCGCCACGCGCGCAGCCCTCCCTTTCGCCCGGGAGGCAACCCGCGTCGAAGGCTCCACCGCCGGCGCACGCCTCCGCTCGATGCACCGCTTCCTGACCGCGAGCGTTCCCCTGCATCAATAATGAACGAGCCGCCCCCGTTGCTTACGGGGACGGCTCGTCTCGGGCACCTTCCGACCGGCGCCAACCTACGAATGGGCTCCGCAGGCTAGCACCTTTGGGGGGCGGAGATGACTACCTTCGGGGAGAACTCCTTACTTGTCGCCATCCTTGCGGGTATCAACCTTTTCGGCAGCGGGCTTGCAACCACACTTGGCCTTGCCGCCCTTTCCGCCACAGGCGCACTCGGGGCAGGCGCACGCCGCACCCTTGCCGTTGCAGGAACACTCAGTGCAGGCACAGACCCCCTTCTTGCCATCGCCCGCCTTGGCGTCAGCCTTCTTGCATTTACCCTTCTTGCACTTGCCGGCCTCGGCCTGATCCTTGGAAGCTGGTTTCCCCTTCTCGACCTTTCCATTCTTTCCGGGGACAGGGCGGCGAACCTCCTGCGGACGTGCATTTTGCATAGCAACCAGTTCATCGACATCAAGTTTGCCATCGCCATTCTTGTCGAAGTTCTTGATGATACCCTCGGCAAAGGCGCGTTGGCGCGCGGGATTGGCCTGGGGGCGAGAGGCGCGCATCGCCTCGCGCATGGCCTTGCGCTCCGCTTCATTGAGTTTGCCGTCGCCATCCTTGTCGAACTTCTTGATGCGTTCCTGATGGCGCTTCTCCATCGCAGCTTTGGCGGCGGCCTGTTCCGCCTCGTTCAACTTCCCGTCCCCGTCCTTATCGAACTCGGCAACCATTCGCGGATTGATGCGACGAGGTTGGGTGGGTTTCTTGCTCTCCTCCGCAAAGGAGAGGGTGGCGACGATGAGTGCGCCAAGCATAAGCAGATGTTTCATAATGACTTTTCCTTGAAGTTGTGCGCCAGCGGCGCTTATGCCTACCAAAACGAAAGGTAGGTAGGTTTTATTGGGTGGAAGAATCCGCTTCGGCAAACTTGGGATTGTTCCCGGCAATCACCAGTGCGATTTCCCCCTTCACCTTACGCTCACGGTATGCCGCCGCCAGATCCCCTAGCAAGCCGCGATCGACACGCTCGTGAAGTTTCGTCAACTCGAAACAGACTGCCGCCTGACGGTTCCCCAAATGCTCGAAAGCCGCCTGCAAAGTCTTGCCCAGACGGAAGGGCGACTCGTATAGAATCAGTGTGTGCGCCTGCTCTTTCTCGGAAAGGAAAAACTTGGCCAAGGCCCCCGGCTTCCGGGGCGGGAAACCCTTGAAAGTGAAACTAGAAGACGGCAGCCCCGACTGCAACAAAGCAACCTCGACCGCAGACGCCCCCGGCAACACGCTGTAGGCAACATTATCCCGCGCCAAACGGCTCGCCAGACGGTAGCCGGGGTCACTAATGCCAGGGTATCCACCGTCAGAACAGACGCAGATGGTTTTCCCCTCCCGGTGCAGTTGGAGAATACGCTCGCCCGCAGTCTCCTCGTTCCCCTGACGGTAGGAGATGAGCTCAGGACGGGGAATTCCAAAGGCGGAAAGCAGTTGCCAGGTGCGACGGGTATCCTCGCAGGCAATGACATCCGCAGACCGAAAAGCCTCTTGGGCGCGGGGGGAAAGGTCGGCTAGGTTTCCGATGGGGGTAGCGACGAAAGCGATCATATTTTCAGCCTTTCACTCCGTAGAATCGGTAGGCATTCCGGCTGGTCAAGGTTGCCAACTCTTCGACGGAGCAGGCTCGAATCCGGGCCAGTTCCTCGAGCACGGAATGGAGGCGTTCGGGCGGAGCCGTGTCCGTCTCGACAAGCAAGGAATCGTCTGGGATCTGTGCCGCGAGGTGGCGCAATCGGCGCGTATTGGGGGCGAGGATGGCAGGCCCGACGGAGACGAATGGGTTGAGTTCGAGAGCCTGGCGGAGTTCCTCAGACGAACCGTTGAAGGCGTGCAGGAGCAGGGCGGGGAGGTCGTATCGCCGCAGGATCTGGAGAAGCAACTGCCAGCGGCGGGCGCCGTGCAGGATAACGGGGCGCGCCAAGTTTCGGGCGAGGTCGATCTGGGCTTCGAAGGCGGTCAACTGTCCGGCTAGGGGGCTCTCTTTTCGCAGCCCGCAGAGGCCGATTTCCCCGATTGCCAGCGTGGGGTTCTGGCGCATTGCCTCGGCAAGTTGTTCAAGGCGCGCGGGGGTGCAGTGCTGGGCAAACCAGGGGTGGATTCCCAGGGCTTTGACGCGCACGCCGGGGTGTTGCTCGGCAAGGATTGCGTCCCATTCGTCAGGGCGTGCGGCGGCAAGAGCACACCCGTCTGGAGCGGCGGGGGCGGACAGGTAGGGTATCTGGGCGAGATGGAGGTGGGCGTTAAACATGGGGGCTTTGGGTACAGTTCACCCCCGCCGGGCTCTCCGGCGAGGGTGAGACCGGAACCTTCGCCGGAGGGCTACTTTTTGGCGCTCTTCTTGGCGACGGTTTTCTTGGCGGGCGTCTTGGCGGCAGACTTCTTGGGGGCGGGGGCCTTCTTGGCGACGGGCTTGGCCGCCGGCTTCTTGGCAACGGGCTTGGCGGCGACCTTGGCAGGGGCGGGTTTCTTGGCAACGGGCTTGGCCGCCGGCTTCTTGGGGACGGGTTTGGCGGCGACCTTGGAGGGGGCTTTCTTCGCTGGGGCCTTCTTGGCAACCGGCTTGGCGGCGGGCTTCTTGGCGGGCGCCTTTGCGACGGTCTTTTTGACGGGAGCGCTCTTCTTGGCGGGAGCCTTGGCGGAGACCTTGACGGCGGGCTTCTTGGGGGAAGCCTTGGTGGCGGATTTCTTGGCAGGAGCCTTCTTTGCGTCAGCCATGAATCTAGTCCTTTGGGTCAGTCAACGGCGACTGGGCCGCACGCTGGCGCGCGCCAACCTCGCGGCGAGAGTCTGAAAGACCGTTCACTTTGCGGTATGATAACCCATTTGCCGCGCCAATGCAAGGGGCATTTGCGGTTTCTGCGCGGGAATCTTCATTTTCCCGCCCGGATGCCTGCGTCACTGATACGAAAGATTCCTCTCCGACGGTTCGAATCCCTGAGAATCCGCCTCCGTTCCCGCGACCGGAAGGGGGTGCGATTTTCCGCCGGGAACGGTACCAACCGAAGTCCGCAGAAGGTATCAACCTCCGAGCGGCACGGGAGCGTAGGAATCGACCCTAGACCTATCCACCTTCGCCCTCAATCGGTACGAACCTTCCGGCTGCCGTCCAATCCGACCGGCCGTCCCGCGCCCGGGCCAATCTTCGGACTTGCATCGAACTGCTTCTTTTGTTAGAATTATGCTTCGTTTTTTTGGGGGGCTGGAGGTGAACAGAGCCCTTCCATTCAATCGAAAAGGGCTAAGGAGTCCCCGTGTGAAGCGAGCGAACCTAGAAGAAGAAATCAGACAACTCATTCTTGAATCCGTCGAAGTCGAAGGCTTGACCGCAGCCGATCTCCCCGCAGATGCGCCTCTCTTCGGAGAGGGCGTTGGGCTAGACTCCATTGACGCACTCGAGATTGGAACCGCCCTGCGCAAGCGCTATCAAGTCCGCTTCAAAGCCAACGCGGACGAGAACCGGCAACACTTCCAGACAATCGCCTCCCTCGCCAACTTCATCGCCCAAGCCAAGGACATCACCCTCGACTAGCCCTATGCACACTTACGACGAAATCTACGCCAAACTCGCCGACATCCTCGTAGCCGACTTTGAATGCCCCCGCGATGCCATCAAGCCGGATGCCCGCCTCTTTGAAGACCTCGATCTGGACTCCATCGATGCCGTCGACCTCATCGTCCGACTCCAGAAAATCGTCGACAAGAAAGTCGACCCCCAGGCCTTCAAACAGATACGCACCCTCGGCGATGTCGCGACGGCAATCGAACAACTCGTCAACCAATAGGCGGACGGTTCCCTGGCGCATTCCAGTCTCCGTCGCGTGCGTGTGGGCCATCTACCTGCTCAAAGGCAGCCTCTGGATGCGCTTCTATCCCCTGCTCGTCGGACTGGTCGTCTGGGGCGCCTTCGCTAGTTCCCTGTTCGCCACCCCGCTGGTCGAGAGAATCGCCCGCGCAAGGGGGCATTCCCTCACACCCCAGGCCATCCGATACACCCGAAAAGCCACGCAAGCCTGGGTGATTTTCCTGACCCTCCACCTGATCGTCACTGTCTGGACGCTCTTCCAAACCCCCGCCTGCTGGGCCCTCTACAACGGCTGCATCGCCTACGCCCTTATCGGCACCATGTTCGCCGCCGAGTACCTTGTCCGCCGCCATCTCCTCAGCCGTGCAGACGATTGAATTCCACACTTCCGGTTCCACCGGAGTTCCCAAGACCATCATCAAAACCGCTCGGCAAATGCAGGCCGACGCCGCCCTCCTTGCCCAGACCTTCGGGACAATCCTCTCAGGCGCATCCCACTGGCTCCACACCGTCAGCCGCGACCACCTCTACGGCTGCCTCTGGTGCAACTTCCTCCCCCAGGCGCTCGACCCAAGCCCCCGCCCGCAACCCATCGCAACCCCAGAAGAACTCCTCCAGTTCGCACACCCCGGAGCCAACCTCGTCCTCATCACCACCCCGACCTTTCTCGAAACATTCCTCCAACGCGAGGAGGCCGCACAAGCCAACGGAGCATTCCGCGCACTAATCACCTCCGGAGCCCTCCTCAAAGCCCCGCTTGCCCGACGCATACGCACCACCCTCGGAATCTGTCCGCTGGAAATTCTCGGCTCGACAGAAACCGGAAGCGTCGCCTGGCGCAAACAGGAAGACTCCCCGCTCTGGAACCTCTTTGAGACCATCTCGTTCGGTCAGACTCCCGACGGGCGGCTCGTCGTCGACTCCCCCTTCTGCATCAAACGCCCCTATGTGATGGCCGATGCCGTCGCATTCGAATCGCCAAGACAATTCCACCTGCTCGGACGCACCGACCGTTGCGTCAAAATACACGAACACCTGATCGCCCTGCAAACCATCGAACAAGCCTTGGAGCAACACCCCCTCGTCGCAGAAGCCCACGCCGTCGCCTCAGACAAGGCAATCCCGCGCATCTGGACGCTCGTACGACTGACCCCGGAAGGCAAGAGCCGCCTCCGCCATTCGACCTACGCCGCCCTTATCCGTGAAATCAACCAGTCGCTCCCCAGCACACTCCCCGCCTGCGCCCGTCCGCGCCGAATGCGCTTCGTGGAAGATTTCCCCAGAAACGCCCAAGGCAAACTTCCGCGAGAAGCGGCGCTCGACATTCTTGAAGGCCCGCAGGAGCCGGTCGCGGGACTTCTAAATAAGGCGGCGGACGAACTCTCTATCGAATTGACTTGGCCTCCGGACGCACTTTGCTTCCAGGGACATTTTCCCGGCTTGCCCGTGCTTCCCGGCGTGATTCAGATCAACACCGTCCAACGCCTGATTGAGCGCCATTTCCATATGCCGCCCTTCTCCGGAACAATCAGCCGGCTCAAGTTTTCCGCTCCCATCGGCCCGGGGCAGACCATTGCCTGCCGTATTCGCAAACTCACCGCGACACGCTTCGAGTTCACGCTTTCCCTCCCTACGAAGACCGCCGCATCGGGACGATTGGAGTTCGCCTTATGAAGCCGGTCGTGCTGATTCCCGTCTACCGCCACGCCCAAGCGCTCCTCCGGACGATTGAGCGTCTCGAACCCTATGGAATCCCCATTTTGGTGGTTGACGACGGCAATTCTCCGCCGTTGGCAGTCGCCAACCACTTTTCCGTCCGGCTGCCCTGCAACCGTGGGAAAGGCGCCGCCATTGCGATGGGGCTTCAAAAGGCTTCGGACTTGGGTTTTTCGCATGCGCTCCAAATTGATGCGGACGGGCAACACAGTCTTGAAGATGCCTGGGGACTGCTCCGGCTGGCGGAAGCGAATCCAGACCATTTGGTCACCTCTTTCCCGATCTACGACGCCACGGCACCGGCCCATCGCGTAAAAGCGCGCGCCCTGACGCGGTTCTTCATCAGGCTGGAGTGTGGGCTTGCCCGCGAGGACGGCATGTGCGGATGCAGGGTCTATCCGGTCGGGCAGAGTCTGGGGGTCTGCAAACGCGTTCGTGCGATGCGGATGGGCTTTGATGTCGAGTTCATCGTGCGCTGGAAATGGGCGGGCTATGAGGTTGATTCGGCTCCGGTCAAGGTCACTTACCCAACCGACGGGGGGTCCAACTTTCGCCTTTTCCGCGACAATCTAGGGTTCTCGCTGATGCACACGCGGCTCTGTCTTCGGCGCATTTCCGGGCTTTACCGGATGGAGCAGGTTCGATGAAGGGGGATTTCTTGCACACGCTGACGGTTCCGTTTTACGATGTGGATGCGTTGCGGATTGTCTGGCACGGCAATTACGCCAAGTATTTTGAGGAGGCGCGCTGTGCCTTTTTCGCCCGGCTGGGGATGTCTTACACGGAGTTGGAAGAGCAGGGTTTGTTGCTTCCGGTGATTGGGATGGAGATCAAGTATATCCGCCCGTGCCGGTTCGGGGAGACGCTTTCTATCTCGGTCGAAGTGCTCTCCGCGGAAAACTTCCTTGAGTTGGCGTACACGATCCGGAAGGCGGGTGACGGGGCAATCTGTACGCGGGGGCGGACTCGGCACGCTGCCGTGGAGAAGGCCACGGGGGCACTGCTTTTCGAGTTGCCGGCCGAGTTTGTCCGGAGGCTCAATGCGTAGCGTTTTGGCACTGATTCTCTTTCTGCCGGGGATGGTCTGGGCGCTTCCGGATCAGTTTCTCCCGGCGCTCCAGAAGGCGCTCGACTCGGACGCTGCGTGGCAAATGGAGAAGGTGTTCGTCCCGTCGACGCTGGTGCTGGAGTCGGAGGGAAAGGTCTCCTGCCGCGTACGCAATGGCATCGTTTGGCAGGTTGAAAAGCCGTTTACCAAGACGATTCGACTGGAGCGCGACGGGCTGCGGATGTTGGTTGGAGGTAACCTGGGGGGGACGCCTCCGGGCCCCCTCCATAAACCGCCCCACTACGATCGTATTCTTGAGGCCGTGCGGGATCTTTCCAAGGGTGAAACATCCTCGATTGAGCAGCTGTTCTTACTCGAATCGCTGCCCACGAAAGAGGGTTGGTGCATTCAACTCACGCCGCGCGAGGCGCTCCTCGGGAGAGTGGTCAAGCGGGCTGTCCTGTGGGGGAACGAATTGCTCGAACGGGTGGAAATCATTGATCCTCAAGGAGGGCGGACCAGCCTCCGGTTTACCCAAAGCAAAACCTGGGAGCGGAGTTTTGGGGCGAATGACCGGAGGCCGAAACATACTTCGCGCCGTGCTGGCGGCTCTCCCCATTCTGCTGGCGGCGACTCTTGCGTTGACGCTCAGACCGAAGGTGGAAGGGTCGCTCTTCGCAATCACCGGCGACTTCGGCGGCGCGCTCCCGCCGGTCGTACGCGACTACGGCTCAACCCAGATACAACTGCTCTGCCAAGGAGTCGATGCCGCCGAATCCCACCGCCTCGCCGAAACCGTCTGCCAGAACCTTCCGTCCAACGAGTTCACGACCATCCGACTCAAGGCCGATCTCAACGCGCTAGGCGACTGCCTGGACTTTTATACCAACCACCCGGCCGGACTGGTATCCACCTCAACGATCCGGAGATTGCAATCTCCCGAAGGCAGAGCTGCCTATGCGCGAAACTCTATCCTGTCAATCTTTTCCACCCCCGTTCCCCCGCTGATTCCCCCATCACAAGACCCCTTCGGACTACTTGGCGGATTCCTCTCAGACCTTCCCCGCCAAGCCGCAGGCTGGCAACTCGACGGCGGCTACCTCTGCTCCGAAGCCGCCGGGCCGCACACCACGCTCGTCCTCCTCACGCTCCCAGGGCAAACCCTAGGCGACCACGCCCGCCTAATCCGGATCGTCGGCGACATCCTCGACATCTGCCGCAAACTCCAGACCGATACCGCCCGCATCCTGCCCTGCGGCGTGCCGATTCATACCGCCCGAACCGCCGAAACCTGCCAAAAAGACCTCCAGACCCTCACCCTCCTCTCCTCCGCCCTCATACTCATCATCTCCATCATCGCCCTTCGCACCCCGCGCCACCTTCCCGCCATCCTTCTGGCCCTGCTGACGGCCGCCGCCGGAGGCTTCTGCGGCCTCGCCCTGTTCCATAAAACCATCCATATCCTGGCGCCCGTGTTCGGCTCCGCGCTCCTCGGTCTGACCATCGACTACGCATTCCACAGGCTTCTTTCCGGTCACGACCAAAGCCGAACAGTCCGCTCCATGCTCCTCTCCTTCGCCACCACCCAAGCCACCTTTCTCCCCCTCATATGCTCAGGAATCCCCCTGCTCGAACAAATCGCAATCTTCATGGGATGCGGCCTCACCTGTGGCGTACTGTCCATCTTTCTGCTCCTCCCCGCCGCCGCAATCCAGACCGTTCGAGTCTGGGAAATCAACCTCCCCAAACCTATTCTCTGGGTACTCGCGCTCGCCATCGCCATTCCCCTTCCGACCGTCCGATTCCGAACCAACCTGACCGCAATCTACCGCCCCGAGAAAACACTCCAGCAGGCCGAACAAACCCTACAGAAGATCGCCGCTAATTCAACCGGAGACCGCGGAATACTCCTTGTCGAAGCCCCCAATCTCGAAAGCGCCCTCCAAAAGGAAGAACAACTCGATCTTCCCCCAGATATCCCCCGACTCTCCCTTCTCATTCCCTCGCTTGCCCGCCGAGATGCCTGCGAAAACCTCGTTCACAAACTCCTCTCCGAACAACAAGACAACTGGCAAAAGACCACCGGACTCCCCATCCCGAAACGCCCGCGCCCGCGCCCTTGGAATCCCCAAGAACTCCCCCAATCGATTGCCGCGTACCTGCTCGCCGCAGCCACGCCAACCCAAGTTGCCACACTCATCCCATCCGCCCCCCAGCGCGAAACATACCCAGACGGTGTACACTTCTACGCCCCCCGCCGACTCCTCCTCGAATGGCTCGGACAGACCGCGCAACGCGTTGAAAAACTCCTCGCTCTCGTCCTCCTCGCCACCCTGGTTCTGCTTATAGCCGTCTGCCGAAAACGCGCGGGGATTCTCCTGATTCCCTCCCTCCTGGCCATCCTTGGCGTATTCGCCAGCCTCGCTTGGAGACCGCAACCCGTTTCTCTCTTCCACCTGCTGGCCTGCTTCATGGTTCTGGGCATGAGCCTTGACTACTCCATCTTCCTTTCCCGCGGCGGCAAACAAGCTATCAGACCCGTGCTCTGCTCGCTGGCGACCAGCCTCGCCGGCTTCGGAACACTTGTCTGGGTAGATTTCCCTCTCGTCAAAGCAATCGGCGAAACGCTTGCGCTCGGGCTTTCGATTGGATGCCTTTCTGCCTTTCCCCTCTTCCGGCGGGAACCAGCCCGCACAGAGCAAAGCGCCTCGCCACTCGGGCTTTGGCTTGCCTGGATGGTCTACAAAATCTTGGGCAAAACCGCGCTGGACCTAGTTGGCAACTGCATTGCCTGGTGCGTATGGGTGGGGAACCCGGTCGTCAGGCGTCGAACCCGGAGATTGGCAAGACTGAGGCTCTTCGTCCAGTTGCTCATCGACAAAATCGTGGTCATGAGCGGAAACCAGGGCTGTCTGCGAATCGACTTCACCCCTAACCAGGACGCCGGCGAATTCAAGCACGATGTCGCATCCCGAAAGGGCGTTGTAGTCATCGTCTCCCATTTGGGGTCTGCGGAGGTGATGGCGGCCGCCCCTCTACCCGATGGCTGCCGCGTGCACGCCTATATGAGAATGGAGAATACGGAGGTTTTCAACCGCTTCTACCGCCGTCATTGGCACCTTCCGTCAGTCGAGATCAAGCCGTTGAAAGGGTTTGGAATCGGCGAAGCTCTGGAGGCCGGAGGTTGGCTGGACGAAGGCGATTGCGTGATGATGGCGGGAGACAGGGGTTATGGCCGGATGGTCGAAGTGATGCTCGGCGATCGTCCGGGGAGGTTTCCTCTTGGAGTCTTCCGTCTGGCCGCGAATCTGGAACACCGCATCTATTTCGCGGCCTGCGTCCGTTCCGGGCGAAATCGCTATCGGGTGCATATCCGCCGGGCGCGGCGGTTGGCCTCTCTTCCCCAAGAGTTTGCCGACTTCCTCGCTCCGCTGGTGGCCGAGCATCCCGACCAATGGTTCAATGACTGGGAGGATAGCCGTGCCTGAATCAATCTCGGCGATTGGCATTGCCTGCGCCCTTGGGGTCGACTGCGAAACCGTCCTCCGGAAGGCTCTAGCGGGGGATGTTTCAGGTCTCTCGCCGTGGCGAGAGCCGCTTGTCGACGAGGGACGGACGCTGTTTGGCTATGTGCCTTTGGCGGATAGTTTTTGTTCGAAGTTCTCCTTTCGTTGTGACGCACTTCTGGCAGCCTGCGCGGATCAGATCTGGGGGCAAGTGGGGCGTATTCTCGGACGGACTCGGCCGGAGCGCGTGGCCGTGGTTGTCGGGACGAGCAATTCGACGATGGATGAAATGGCCACTGGCGGACCGCCTGTAGATATGGCTCATCCGGCGGCGTTTCTCAGGCGGAAGTTGGGGATTTGCGGGCCAGCCTTAACCATTTCAACCGCCTGTTCTTCGGGGGCAAAGGTGTTCGAGACTGCCCGTCGTCTCATGCGCCAAGGGGTCTGCGAGGCGGCCATCGTGGGCGGGGTGGATGCCTATTGCCGGACGACGGTGGCGGGTTTCTACGCGTTGGAAGCCACAAGCCTCAGACGCTGTCAGCCTATGGGGCAGGGGCGCAACGGGATTACACTTGGCGAGGGGGCTGCTCTGCTGGTTCTGGAGCGGGAGGAATCCATCGGCGTGCGGCTCTGCGGCGTAGGGGAATCGTCGGACGCCTATCATCTGACGGCGCCGCTCCCGGACGGGGGCGGTGCGGAGGCGGCGATGCGTTTGGCTCTCGAAGATGCCAACCTTTCTCCCGGCGAGATTGGCTACATCAATCTCCACGGTACGGGCACGCGGCAGAATGACCTGATGGAGAGCCTTGCCGTTTCGCGGGTTTTCGGGACGGAAAAGGTTCGTTGCTCTTCGACCAAACCGATGACTGGGCACACGCTGGGTGCTGCCGGGGCGATTGAGGCGGCGCTGTGCGCCTTGATGCTGCGGGAGGGGAATCTGCTGTTGCCGCACCGGCTCGACGGCGAGCGGGATCCGGCGCTTCCGAAGATTCCGCTGGCAGCCATCGGGGAACGGGCGGAGGTGCGCTACGCGCTCTCGAATTCGTTTGCCTTCGGGGGCAGCAACGCCGCTCTGATTCTGGGGAAGGAGTAGCCGATGCAGACCTATCCGATCGAGCGGCTCCTGCCGCACCGGAACCCGATGATTCTGATCGACGGCTATATTCCGGAACACACCTCGGACGAATCAATCGAGACCTATGTCGAAATCACGCCCGAGAGCCCCTTCTACGAGCCCCGGCTCGGCGGGGTGCCCGGCGTCTTCGCCCTCGAATACATAGCCCAGACACTGGCCTGTCTCATCGGACTGCGAGCCCTCGAATC
>JAXFQS010000135.1:0-27767 GCA_034178815.1 Kiritimatiellia bacterium
TCTAGGAGGTAGCAACATCTTAGGAAGAGTGGTGCGTATCAGGTGGGGAAACAGGTTGTCAGGAGGAGCTGCGAGAGGTTGCCATCTATCGGATTGATTGGTTGACAGGTGCTTTACGCTTGCCTTTCGGGCGGAAAAGCGGTAGATTGTGCCAATATGAAACTGGAGATTGTCAAGTATGGTCGTCGCGTGCTTCGAGAGCAGACGCACGAGGTCTTGGAAGTGACGCCGGAGTTGCAGCAGTTGGTGGCGGATATGCTCGAGACGATGTATGCGGCGCATGGTTTGGGGCTGGCCGCGCCGCAGGTCGGTCGCCTTGAGCGCCTTTGTGTGATTGACATTCCCGAGGAGGCCGAGAAGCCGCTTTGCCGTCCTTTTAACTCCACCGTGGCAATGCCGCTGGTGATGTTCAACCCCCGCATTCTGGCGGCATCTGGCGTGCAGAACGATACCGAAGGGTGCTTGAGTTTCCCCGAAATCTACGGCCCGGTGCGTCGTGCGCTGGAGGTGACTGTGCAATACCAGGACGCCCAGTTCGTCGCCCAGACCATTACGGTGCGCGGCTTGCTGGCTAGAGCCGTCCAGCACGAAGTCGAACACCTTGACGGCAAGGTCTTCATCGAACACCTGAGCCGTCTGTCCCTGCTGGGGCTCAAAGGCAAACTCCGCCGTCTCGAAAAGGCCAACCGCGACGAATAATGTATACGCCGCGCCAGCGTCTGAAGAGGTTTCTACGGCTCCTGTTGGTTTGCGCCGCTGTCGGCCTTTTCCTCCTTGTCGCCGCATTTCCCTATTTGGAAGTCTGTAAGCAACGCTCGGCGGTGAGGCGTCATGCCAGAAGCCTGGAGCGTCTGCTGGAACGGCGGTCGAACTTGGCGGAAGAACTATTTCAACTGGCAAAGGAACACTTGCCGCCGGATGCCGTCTCACTGGCGCTCAACCGTCCGCCTAGACCACTTCCGAAGGGTGGGGTCAAGGATGCGGATTACCGGTTGATTGCCAGGGAACATCCGGATTTCCTCGTTACCCTCCTCTCCGAAGTTGAGTCTCTCGACGCTCCCGCCGTTGAAAACCTAGCGACCGAACTGGCGTGGCAAACCCTGCAATCCGACCGCCGCTTCCGTCGCAGGAGAGAGGAGGAAAAACGGCTGGCACATGCCCTGTACGACGCCCGTGACGCTTACAACCATTCTCACGCCAACTTGCAGACCGCCCTATCGGCTTATGCCCTTTCGCCCTTGGGCAGACTGTTTCCCTTTGGCCC
This sequence comes from Kiritimatiellia bacterium, assembly GCA_034178815.1. Taxonomy (GTDB): domain Bacteria; phylum Verrucomicrobiota; class Kiritimatiellia; order RFP12; family DVOR01; genus JAXFQS01. The sequence continues at coordinate 1,265 of JAXFQS010000135.1, forward strand.
CGAAAAGAATCCCTATCCGCCCTTACCTCCACTCCAGGCACCAGTGCTCGACTTTGCCAATATTTTGACCGACAGCCAGAGAAGTTTTGCCCGCTACGCCGGTCTCCAACTGCGGCGACCGGTACTTTTGATGACACTTGAATGCCTGCCACACCGCACAACCAGGGAAATCTTCCTTCATGAGACAATGCGAAACTGGCAATATGGCTCGATTGATGCACCACCCCCGATTGTCGTGCTTATGACCAAGTCCCCGGAATCCGTTTCCCTAGCCTATCCACCTGCCCTTCTGGGCACCCTTTCGCCATACGAGTGCAATATCCGCAGGGTGGGAACACGCGCCCTTTGTCTGGAACGATTTGATGAGGCATTGCCGTTTATTTACCGGGAATTGGGGCGGGCTCTCTCTGGCTATCCACCTTCAGATGTCGCACGCCTGAATCTGCACCAGATTTACGAGCGTGAATTGGCTCGATTCCTGTCTGATGTGCTGTGGCCGCCGAGTCGGATTGCCCCACTTCTGCTTCCCCTTTCCCTGCGCAAGTACACAACGCTACACGAGAAGAGATTCCCATGAGCCTAAAGGTCGCATTCAGAAAACTCCATCCTGCCGCCGTCTTGCCATCCTACGCTCACGAAGGTGATGCGGGAATGGACCTTTCTTCCGTGGAGGAAGTGACGGTTCCCCCTCATGGGCGGGCACTTGTCGCTACTGGACTTGCCATCGAATTGCCCCTCGGAACGGAAGCCCAGGTGCGCCCAAGAAGTGGGCTGGCGGCAAAGTATGGTATAACTGTGCTCAATGCCCCCGGAACAATCGATGCCGGCTATCGAGGAGAGATCAAGGTCATCCTCCTGAACACCGATGCCGCTGAGTTTCGGGTCGAACCGGGGATGCGCATTGCCCAGTTGGTCGTCGCTCCAGTGGCGCAGGTTCAGGTCTCTTGGACGGAGCAGTTGGGCGAATCGGATAGGGGAACTAGCGGCTTTGGTTCGAGCGGAATCTAGAGCGCGTCGGCAGCCAGCGTCAGCACAGCGCGGAGTTCTTCGTCCGACAATTGAGCCAGCATCGACTCTCCGCTCTTGACAAGCGTATCGGCTAGGATGCGCTTGGAAGAAATTAGTTCATCTATCCGGTCTTCCAGCGTGCCAGAGCAGATGTAGGTGTGGACCATAACCTGCTTGTTCTGCCCAATGCGATAAGCACGGTCGGTTGCTTGATTCTCAACGGCGGGATTCCACCAGCGGTCGTAGTGGAAGACATGATTGGCTCGCGTGAGGTTGAGACCTAGACCGCCGGCCTTGAGAGAGAGAATAAAGATGCCGCACCCTTCGCCGCGTTGATAGCGGTCCACCATCTCCTGCCGCGCCCTGTCGGTGAGTCCTCCGTGAAGGAAGGGAATATCATCGCCGAAGCACTCGGAGAGCCTGCATTGAAGCAGACGGCCCATTTGGGCGTATTGGGTGAATACAAGCGCACTGTCGCCCTCGGAGAGTATTTCAGAGAGCATCTCCTCCAGGCGCATCAACTTGCCTGAACGCCCGGCAAGACGGGGATTCGCTTCGCAGAGATAATGGGCTGGATGGTTGCAAATCTGCTTGAGTCGCGTCAGTACCGCCAGGATGCGTCCACGACGGTCTGAGGGGGTAGCCTTGGCAAGTGAGAGGCGGAAGTCGTCTAGCGCGGCACGGTAAAGGGCGGTTTGTTCAGGTGTGAGAATGCAGTAGACCTTGTTTTCAATCTTAGGCGGCAAATCCTCGATGATGCTCTTGTCGCTTTTGAGACGGCGGAGAAGAAAAGGCCCGGTGACCTGACCAAGGCGTTGGACTAGAGGATCGTTTGCCGAGGTGGACTGCGCGATTGGCCTTGCATAGGCTTCCCGGAATTGGTCGTTCGTGCCGAGAAGGTTGGGATTGAGAAAGTCCATAATCGACCAAAGGTCGGTGACGCTGTTTTCAATGGGCGTGCCCGTCAGCGCTATTCGGAAGGATGCCGTCAGAGCTCGGGCTGCGTTTGATTGGCCAGAACGGGGGTTTTTAATATTCTGCGCTTCGTCGAGGATGATGCCTTCCCATGCAACCCGGCGCAGCGTGTCTTGGAAGTCTTGCCGGAGCAGGTTGTAGCTGGTCAGGATGATGTCATTTGCCGCCGCTTGATAGGCGAAGTTTATCCCTAAGGTTCTTTCAGGGCCGTGGTGAAGAATGGTCGTGAGGGATGGGGCGAAGCGTTTAATTTCGCGTTGCCAGTTGGCTAGAACGGACAAGGGGGCGACGAGCAGAATGGGGGCGTTCTGACGGTGCTCAGTTCGGACTTTGAGCACAAGCGCCAATGCCTGGATTGTCTTGCCCAACCCCATATCATCGGCAAGGCAGCCTCCGAATCCCCATTGGCGAAGGAAGTCGAGCCAGCCGTATCCTCGCGCCTGATAGGGTCTTAAAGTCCCTTGGAATCCTGCCGGCGGGGGGAGCGGCTGAAGGGACGCTCCTGCGCGCAGGCGGTCAAGGAATCCCTCGAGCCATCCGCCTGTTTCTACCGCAGCGACTGGCAGATTTCCCCGACCGCGCCTGATTCCGATGGCATAGCGGAGAATGTCTCCAGCGGTGGCGTGTTCTGTCCAGTTTTTGCCGATTTCCTTGAGCGCTAGGGATATTTGCTCGGGGTTGATCTCCACCCATGTCCCGTTTATCTGGGCGAAGGGTTCTCCTGCTTTCACTAGTGTGCGGAGTTGTTGGGGGGTGACCTTCTGGTCGCCGAGTCGGAGGCTCCAGTCGAGGGTTGCCGGCGTAGCGAGTTCTTGCTGGCCGTTGTCCTGAATGGTTGCTTTGAGGGCGAGCGTGAGGCCCATTTTGCGCAGTGCTTGAGGAAGGATGATGGAATAGCCTGCGCTTTGCAGGTTCTCGGCGGCTCCGTGGATGAATTGATGGGCGGCTGCAGGGGGGAGTTTTAGGGTGTCGATACCAGTGGCCTGTGCCAAAGGCGGGAAGATGCGGGTGGCGTGTCCGAGTGCGAGAAGAGCTTCGCGCCGGGCAGTTGTGTCGAGTTTGGATAGGGGGAATGTCTCTCCATTGGGGGCTATGAGGCGGAAGTCAAGTTGCCAAGCCGCTTCTCCGTTCTTGGGCAATTTGAGTTCGAAGCTGTAGCGCGAATCGGCCTGGAGTGCGGCGTCGATTGGGGATCGCCACTGGGCAATCTGGCGCTGCAACTGAAGCAGTTCATCGGAGTTCTCCCAATGAATAACGGGGGATTGTGCGCGCAAGGCGGCCATCCAAGCGTCGCTGGCTGAAGCGTTGGCGGTCTTGCGCAGAATGGATCGGGCACGTACGGGCGCTACGGAGTGTCGCACGAGTATGTCGAGTATGTCGGAGAGGGCTGTTTTGACATTGGTTCCTGCCTGGGCGGCCACGGGGGGAATGGTTTGGGTGAGGTGTTGGATACGCTTCCGGTCGTCTGCATCGGGCAGTGGCTGCCACTTGGCAAGGAAGGCTTGACCGGTGTGGTCTTGGATGAGCGCCGGGAGGTAGGAACCGCGAGCAACGAGACCGGCGGCGCACCTGAGAAGGTCGCTCCAGTAGAGCAAATCGCCGCCCGCGAGAATATCGGGGTGAAGGTGCGGCCCGTTCAGGCAAAGCCCCAGCAACCGCAGGACGGAAGAGGGGGCAAGGGCGAATGCGTCTCGGTCAAAGGTGCGTATGCCATCGGGGAGGGGGAGTTCACCGTTTTCGGTGAGAAAAGCACGCGAAGGGAGGGGCGTTTCGTGGTTTGCCGGAAGGCGGAGTTTGAGTTGGATTGGAAAGCCAAGAGGGGAGGAGTCGGGAAGGCGGAGAATGCGCGCAAGGAGTTCGGGCAAGGAACTGTGCAACTGGCCTTCATGCCAGACGCAAAATGCTTGGCGTTGGAATGTGCCGTGGAGGATTGCGCTCATGTTTAGAAACCATTGTAGCGCAATTCAAAGGTTTTTTCCACTTAAAAGAGCCTAGAGGGGAGGGCTTTTGGGGGTGTCAGTTGGTTCGCTTGCGGGGATGGGCGAGGGCGCAGGTTTCGTCGTGTCCATCGAGTATGCCGATGGCTTGGAGGTAGGAGTAGATGATGGTGGGGCCAACAAACTTCATACCGCGCCGTTTGAGGTCTGCGGAGATGGTTTCTGAGAGAGGGGAAGTTGTGCGGTTGCGTTCGACAAGGGTCTTTCCTGCGGTGAAATGCCAGATGTAGCGGTCGAATGAACCGAACTCGTTGGCGATAGAGAGGAAGGCGTGGGCATTGGTGATTGAGGCCCGGATTTTGGCTTGGTTCCGGATGATGGCGGGGGTTTGCAGAAGGCGTTCGACATCTTTTTCTTCGAAGAGGGATACCGTCTTGGGATTGAAGCCGCGGAAGGCTGTCCGGAATGCCTCGCGCTTTTCGAGAATGCAGTACCAAGAAAGGCCGGCTTGAAATCCTTCGAGCACGAGCAGTTCGAAGAGTTCCCGTTCGTCGTGGTGCGGCGTGCCCCACTCTTCATCGTGGTAGCGGATGTAGAGCGGTGTGGCGGGGCGGCACCAGACGCAACGGGTGATTGATTTAGGTTTTTTCTCCCTCATCAAGCGGAATTTTAGCGTAGGGCAGGGGATGGGTCAATAAAAAAAGGTTGCAATCGTTTGGAAAATAGGATAGGCTCCTTTTACTCTCACAGCAACGCAAGAATGAGGTGCGAAGATGAGAACCTTTCTTTGGATGACATTGGTAGCAACCGCCGCGATCGCGGTCGCCGATCAGCGTGAGGTTTATCGCGATGTGAACGGGCGGCGCGTGGGTACCGCCGAGACCGATTCGCGGGGGCGCACCGTCTACCGCGATGTCAATGGGCGTCGGCAGGGGACGGCCGAGGCTGATAGCAACGGCCGGACGGTGTACCGCGATGTGAACGGGCGGCGTATGGGCACTGCCGAGACCGATTCGCGGGGGCGCACCATCTACCGCGATGTGAGTGGGCGTCGGGTTGGAACGCGCGACTAAACTCTGCAGCCCGGCTTAGATTCGCTCTCCCACAAAGCGCATAAACTCCTCCACCTCCGCCAAAGATTGGCGGTGCGCAATGTAGAACTGTTGCCCCATTTGCGGCCACATCATCGGCGGATTCCGCTGGCACATCGCCAAGTCCTTGCCGAAGCGTGCGAGAATCTCTTCGTGGGAATGGCGATAGGTGCGACCATCGCGGCGGGAGGCGTAGGCGCAGTAATGGTCTTCATGCCGTGCCGGTAGACGGCGTTCCCCGAAACAGACCATCTCCGCCCAGATTCGGTAGCAATCCGTCGAATGCGCAAAGTTCATCATGTCAGGCGTGTAGCCGCCCGCCGGACGCATATTGACTTCCAGCCCAACAAAGTCCCCCACAGCCCCCAAGCCCGTGCGCGCCTTCGTCAGACGGAAGAACTCCAAATGCACGAAACGCCGCTCCGCACCGAAAGCTTTGATGGCTGACCTTCCCAACTTCCGCAATGCTTCGGGCACCTCCGCGGCCGTGTAGTACTGCAAGTCCAGTTCCTTCTCTACGATATCGGCAATACTTGGGGGCCATACCGTCATTGACTCGAAAAGGGGCTCGCCGGAAGCGTTGGCAATCGCATCGTAGGAGCAGATGTCACCCGTCACAAACTCCTCGGTCACATAAGCCCCCTCAGGCTTTCGCGCGAAGAACCGCCGGGCATCCTCGTCCGAGTTCAACCGCCAAGTGCCCGTTGCACCGACGCCAATTTCCGGCTTGACAATGAGCGGATAGCCAACTTCCTTTGCGAAATCTAGAAGTTGACAAAGGGCTCCGATTTTTGCTAGTCTAGGCGTCGGGATTTTGGCTTTGAGGTAACCCTCTTTCATGGCCCGCTTGCTCTTGAACAAAGCCATCTGCTCCGGTCCGGCCCCCGTAGCGATGTTGAAGTCTCGGCGCAATCTCGCGTCCTGTTCGAGCCAATACTCGTTGTTCGATTCTATCCAGTCTAGTTTCCCGTACTTGAACGCGAAATAGGCAACCGCGCGGTAGACTTCGTCATATGATTCTGGGTTCCCGACTCGGTAGTATTCGGCTAGCGATGCCCTGAGTTCCGGTGCAAGCGTGTCGTATGGTGCATCGCCAATTCCGAGAACGGTCGCGCCATTCTGTTTGAGCCGGTCGCAGAATTGCCAGTAGCTTGAGGGAAAGTTTGGGGAGAAGAAGATGAAGTTCATGGAACCTCCTCGGATGTTTACAGGTCACCCAGCAGATGGGGCATAAAGTAGCGGTATTGGCGTTCCCACCAAGGCCAGTCGTGGTTGACATCGGGGCCCCAGAAGTCGAACCAGCCGTGGATTCCGGTTGCTACGAACTCGTCGCGCAGAATTCCGAGCGAGCGGATGCCTTCGTCCTCCCAAGCACCTGTGCCGGTGCAGAAGAAAAGTTTGCGCTCGTTGTAGAGTTTCACCCAGGGGTGGTCGTTGCTCATTCCGCCGATGAAATGAACGGGGGAATTGGCGTAGAGCGTGCTGTCCATATAGTTGCCGAAGAGGTATTGCGCGTCGTAGACTCCTGAGAGGGCGAGGCATCCTTGGAAGAGATCCGGTCGCCTAAGCGCGAGGATAGCGGCGTGGGTCGCGCCAAGGGAGCACCCGCTTGCGAAGGGACGCCACTGGCTGGCCGTCGCGGAGTGGATATAGGGGACGACTTCTTCTGTGATATAGTGCACATAGGCTTCTTGGCGAGCCGCGCGTTGGGTGGGATCTGCGCCTGCGGCGCTCCAGCTTTCTATGTCGATGGTGTCGACTGTGAAGAGGCGAATCCGTCCTCCATCTATGAAGTCGCCCAGCAGGTTGGGAATGCCGCGTTCTTCGTATTGTCCCGCCATCCCGTCTTGGGTTGGAATCATCAGGATTGGTGCGCCGTCGTGGCCATGGGAAAGGACTCTCATCCACTTGCCGAGCGCGGGACTCCACCATGAAGTTTCAAATCGATTCATCGTCGACCTCGTTGCCTGTTGCCATCGAACACGGGGCGATACCTTACCACTTCTCTATGGATTATGCAACACCGAATGCGTTGCCTGCACGAAAAACTCTTCGTATGTTGTTTTGGGGAAAATTCCTGTCAATCTGCGAGGGCGAATGGTTGGCATAAACGGCGCTATTGGGTAGTAAGGACGGGGAATATGTCGTACGCTGGAGTCGTACCGATTGGAATTCGTTCGACGGTCCGGATTTTTCCATCCTCTTATGTATTCGGGCAGGGGGCGAGAGAGAGAGTCATTGCCCTGCCGGCCTGAAGGCGGTTTGCACTCTAGGCTTGAATCCGAGGGCGTAAAAGGCTATACTTGATGACTTATGGCATCCTCAACACATTCTCATCCAACGGGCGCTGTCGTGGTCTTCTCTGGCGGTCAGGACAGTACGACCTGTCTGCTGCAGGCAATCGCCGAACGCGGGCCCGAGCAAGTCGCGTGCATCACTTTTGCCTACGGACAGCGGCACAGTCTCGAAGTTTCCGTCGCTGGCCGGATCGCCAATCTTCTGGGCGTCCGCAATCATCGGATTGTCAAGACGGACTGGTTCAACGCCGTCACCACCAATGCCCTGCTCGATCCACAGACGCCCATTAGCCGCGAGGGCGATTCCTTGCCCAACACTTTTGTCGCGGGGCGCAACGCCTTCTTCCTGCTGGCGGCTGCGGTCTATGCCCGAACACTCGGCTGGCGCGACATCGTCACGGGCGTTTGCGAGACCGACTACAGCGGCTACCCTGACTGCCGCGCCGCCTTCGTCGAGTCGATGAACCAATCCATCAACCTAGCCATGGATGGGAACTTTCGCATCCTCACGCCGCTGATGCACCTAAACAAGGCGCAGACCTGGGCGTTGGCCGACCGTCTTGGCAAATTGGACTTCGTCCGCCGCGAGACGCTTACCTGCTACGAAGGCATCCCCGGCGACGGTTGCGGCAAATGCCCAGCCTGCCTGCTGCGAGCCAAAGGACTCAAAGAGTATGAACAGACCTATCGTTGATAATGACGAATGCAAGGGCTGCGGACGCTGCGTCTCCGCCTGCCCCAAGAAGCTTCTGACCCTGACCGAAGAACTCAACGCCCGCGGCTTGCGCCATGTCGCCTATGTCGGCGATGGTTGCCTCGGCTGCGGCCTCTGCTTTTATACCTGCCCTGAACCTTACGCCCTGAGAATCGAGAAGGAATAGATATGGTCAAATTCATCAAAGGAAACGAGGCCGTCATCGTCGGGGCGCTCTATGCCGGCTGCCGAGCCTACTTCGGCTACCCCATCACCCCCGCCAGCGAAGTCGCCCATGCCGCGGCCGCATGGTTTCCCCTTGCCGGGCGGAGTTTCGTCCAGGCTGAATGCGAGACAGCCTCCGCCTATATGGTCTTCGGCGCCGGCTCTACAGGTATTCCAGCCATGACGGCGACATCCGGGCCAGGCATGAGTTTGATGCAAGAAGCCCTCTCCTATCTGGCCTGCGCAGAAGTCCCCGGCGTATTCGTCAACATCATGCGGACAGGGCCGGGACTGGGCAATGTCTATCCCGAGCAGGCAGACTACAACCAGTCCGTCAAATCCGGCGGTCATGGGAACTATCACGCCTTGGTTCTCGCACCGGGAAATGTCCAGGAAATGTGCGACTTGACCATCGAAGCGTTCCGACTGGCATTCAAATATCGTTCCCCCGCCATCGTCCTAGCCGATGGTTTGCTCGGGCAGATGATGGAGGCATTGACCCTTCCAGAAAAAGAGTTGGAATTGCCCGACACCAAGGCTTGGGCGGTACAGGGAGACGCTACGACACGCCCCAATGTGGTGACCTCTATCTTTACGGCCGGACAGGAACCCCAGAACATCAAACTTCAGGCGAAATACGAGGCAATGCAAGCCGATGCCGCGGCCGAACTGGACGAATGCGACGATGCGGAGATTGTCCTGCTGGCCTACGGATCGGTTAGCCGCCTTGCCCGAACGGCGAAGGATGCTCTGCGTGCGACGGGTAAGAAGGTCGGACTCTTCCGCCCGAAAACCCTTTTCCCCTTTCCGCGTGAAGCCTTGGCGACGATCGCAGGGAAGAAACTGATTGTGTCGGAACTTTCCAACGGCCAGTTTCGCGATGATGTCCAACTTCAGTTGGCTAAGCTTGGACACGCGCCGCGGATAGGCTTCGTCAACCACATGGGGGGGACAGTCTTGACCGTGGATGAAATCATCCATGCGGCGACGATCTAACGCTGTTATGTGCCCAACTCTTACTTTTCAGGCTTGAGATGAAAACGATTGAAACTCGCGGGATGTATCCCATCTTCACGCGTGGCGGGAAGCAGACTCGTTCCACCCATTATTGCGCCGGATGTGGCCACGGCATTGCCAACAAACTGATTGCGGAAGCGTATGCGGATCTAGGATTGCAAGATCGGATTATCCTTGTCAATCCAGTTGGCTGTGGGGTGTTTTCCTACTTTTACTGGGATGCGGGGAATGTTTGTGCGGCGCATGGTCGTGCCTCCGCGGTGGCGACTGGGGTTGCTAGGGCACGGCCGGATGCGGTGACATTGGCCTATCAGGGAGATGGCGATCTCGGGGCGATTGGCTTTAACAATGCGTTCCAGGCCGCATCCCGTGGAGAGCATCTCGCGGTCATCTTCGTCAACAACAGCATCTATGGCATGACGGGTGGGCAGATGGCTCCGACGACATTGCTCGGTCAGGTCACGACAACGACCCCATACGGGCGCTGCGCCGTGAACGAGGGGTACCCGCTAAAGGTTTGCGAGGTTATCAACCAGTTGGACGCGCCGGTTTATATTGCGCGGGTTTCGGTAGCGGATCCTAAGCGCATTATGCAGGCGAAGCAGGCCATCCGGCGGGCGCTTCAGATTCAGGTCGAGGGAAAGGGGTATGCGCTGATTGAGATTCTCTCGCCCTGTCCAACCAATTTCACGGGGAATCCGCAGAAGGCTGCGGAGTATTGTATGACGGAGATGGAGACCATTTTCCCGTTGGGCGTGTTCCGTGACCGGGCAAGCGAGGTCGATCCTCGGCCGGTTCCGCCTGAACCGAAGGCGCTGGAGGCCATCTTTGCGGAGGATCGACAGATTGAGCCGCCGACAACCGATTCTGCATTCGGAGAGTTGAGGATGAAGTTTTCCGGCTATGGTGGGCAGGGGATTCTCTCGCTTGGGCATGTGCTTGCGGATGCGGCTCGTCTCGAACGGCGTCATGTCACTTGGTATCCGAGCTATGGCCCGGAGCAGCGTGGAGGTTCGGCCTCCTGTTCTGTGGTGGTTTCGGGGCGTGCGATTGGTTCGCCCATTGTCGATTCTCCCGATATTTTGGTCTGCATGAATCGCCCCGCCTATGAGCGATATATCGGCACGGTCAAGCCCGGTGGTCTGGCGCTGGTGGATGCTTCCGTCGACCTAGATTCTTCCCGGCACCCGGTCGGCGTGACGGTCTGTAGTGTGGCCGCGTTGGGGCTGGCGCAGGAGCAGGGGGTACCCAAGGCGGCCAATACGGTGATGCTGGGGGCTTTGCTGGCTTCCGGTCGGACGCGCCTTTTGCCCGCGAGCCTTGTTGAGGCGTTCAAGTACTCCTTTGCCCGCAAGCCCAAACTTGTGCCGAAGAACCTCGAAATTCTCAATCTTGCGGCGGAGCGCTACCGCTTGGATAGCCACTAGTTTTCCCGATTCCTGCCAACCGTTCCCCCTTGGAGGTTCCTATCTGTCTCGCTTGGAGGTAGGAACCTCTTTGTATATCAGGCAGGCATCTTTTGGTTGCATGGCTACGCAAGGGGTGGTATACTCGGATTATGGACAAGTTGGAAGAACTTTTGGCTCAGCCCCGCCGTGTGGCGGCTTTCACGGGAGCGGGCATTTCGACGCTTTGCGGCATCCCCGATTTCCGTGGACCGAAGGGGCTCTACGCCAAACCTGATGCGGAACGGATCTTCGATATCGACTGGTTCCGGCGCGATCCGTCCCTCTACTACAAGGGTTGTGCGGAATTGGTCTACGGGCTCGAACGCTATCGCCCCGGGCCCGTCCACGAGGCGTTGGTGCGGCTGGAGCGGGCTGATCGGCTAGCAGGAATTATTACCCAAAATATCGACATGCTGCACCAGAAAGCTGGCTCCTCTTGCGTCTATGAGGTGCACGGTTCGCCGATTTTGCACCACTGCTTCGACTGCGGCGACGAGAAAGGGTTTGACGAGATTCTCGCGATGCTCCGGAACGAGTCCGTTCCCCATTGTCCCCGATGCGGAGGCGTCTACAAGCCCGACATTACCTTCTTTGGCGAGGCTTTGCCCGAAGCCGCCTGGGAGGGGGCCGAAAGGCTGGCTCGCGAGGTCGACACGATGTTGGTGCTTGGCTCGTCACTGACCGTCCATCCCGCGGCGATGCTACCCCAAATGGCACTGCGGGCTGGTGCAAAATTGGTTATTGTCAATGCCCAGCCGACTCCTCTCGATCGGTACGCCGCGCTCCATCTTGAAGACCTCTCCGTTTTTGCGAAATGGGTAGTTTCCCGTTTCTAAATAATCCCCAATTTGAGGCAAGTACTACCTAAAAAACCAGTCTATGCGTTCGCTTTGCTAGGGACGATTTTGCCAGAACTTCTGGATGCCCCCAGTCAACCGATATGGCCAATTTCAGGGCTTCAGGAACCGGTGGCGCTGTGACCAACTCTTTGTCTAGGCTTTTCTGGAATTGGAATGACGGGATTACATATGACTATCAGGTGCGTTATCTGGGAAGTTTTGCAAAACTAACCTCCTCGTCAGTCTTTCGGTGGTGCTCGACGGCGCGATCTAACTCGGTAACTAGTTCATTGCCCCATATTTTTCCAGCAGGCTACGTTCATGAAAGTTGCCTCGGGGCGGCTAGTGAGTGGGAATGAGAACAAGTGCTCGCCCAGGAATCAGCGAAGCCCACGGCACAAACGAGAGAAGCAAGAATTAGCAAGTGCGGTTTCGATTCATAAAAGTACAGGAAGCTAAATGCGTGTGGAAAGGGCAAGCAACACGCCTTTGCTTCTGCATTTGGAGGTAAGGCTTGATTCCTCGAGACATCTATGGTAAACTTGCAACATTGCGGCGGGTGCATATGCGAGTCGGCCGCAATCTATTCGAATTAGGAGTATCAACAGGGAATCCGATATGAAGACCTCATACTGCCATTTTGCCGCACTTCTTGTTTTGTGCGGGACAACACTCTTCGCTGCCCCCAATCACCAGGGGCATCACCCCGTGTTGCCTATTGCTCCGGATGGTTTCAATGGCGCTGTGCTTCCGCTTGAACGAGCAGTTCCTGCTCTCGTCGCGAAAGCCTCACCGAAGGATAAGACTATTCGCCTGACTGCTTGGCGAGGTGAGACCGTCAATGCCCAGTGTGCTGTTTGGACCCGTGAGCCAGTCCGACAACTGCGATTCAACCTTTCAGTGCTCAAGGCATCAGATGGCAAGGTTCTCGACGCATCGCCGCGCGCGGCCTTCGTCAGTGAAGTACAGGCAAAGGGTGCTTGGGTTCCGGATATCGCCGACACTTTGTCGCATGTCAATCTCACAACCAATGGCTACCGGGCCGTCTGGTATTGGCTAGCCGTCCCCAGAAGTGCTGTGCCGGGAACTTATCGAGGGACTGTAGACTTTCGTGCGGCTGACGGTAAGACAGTGACCTTCCCCATCGAATTGCAAGTTCTTTCGGCCGCGCTTCCAGAAAAGAACGATTTCTTCCTAGACCTGTGGCAGCATCCTTTTGCTGTCGCCCGCTACCACGATGTCACCCCATTCTCTCCAGAACACTATGCTTTGATGGAGCCGATTTGGCGCGAATTGGCGTCTGCGGGACAACGCACCATTACCGTCAGCATCCAAGACCTGCCGTGGGGACATCAGAACTACGATCCTTATTGGAACTTCATCAAAATTGAGCGGGATTCCAAGGGAAACTTCTCCTATGATTTCAGTCGTTTTGACGAATATGTGGAGTTCGCTCACCGTTGCGGTCTAGGCCCGGACATACACTGCTATTCCATCGTCACTTGGGGCAACCGCCACTTCTATTATGACAAGGAAACGGGCGACCATCGGTATATCACGGCTGTCTCCGGCTCGCCGGAGCATACGGCTTTTTGGACTCCATTTCTCAAGGCGTTTGAGCGCCATGTGGTTGCAAAAGGTTGGGGTGATTGCACCTATATTGCCCTTGACGAGCGCTCTCTTGATGAAACAAAGGCCGCCCTCAATCTCATACAGCGAGTAGCGCCTCGTCTCAAACTCTCGATGGCGTGTAACCGCCCTCCGCGGGCTTTTGCCGAGTACAGGATTGATGACTTCTGCGTCGTGCTCAACCATGTCGACCCCGCATATGAACAGGAGGCACAGGCGCGAGCCAAGAAGGGCTTCACCTCGACTTATTATGTTTGCTGCTCCCCGGCCCGCCCAAACACCTTCACCACATCTCCCTTGCACGATGGCATTTGGCTTGGAGTCTATGCCGCCGCCCATCGCCTGAGCGGGTTCCTCCGTTGGGCCTTCGTCAATTGGCCGAAGTCACCGCGAGAGAACTCTGATTTCGGCAATTGGCCGACAGGGGACACCTATCTTTTCTACCCTAACAATCGTCCATCTCTGCGTTGGTTGATGCTCAAGGACGGAATCGAAGAGGCGCGCAAACTCAACCATATTCGGAGCATTCGACCAGACCTCGTCGACGGTATGCGAAAGGTCTTGGGGATGCTTGAGTACAAGCGTGTCGAGCAGGTTTCGGATGAGCAAATTGGAGCAGATGTTGCGGCCATCCGCCTAGCCATCGAGAAAGCAGCCCGAGGCCTTCCTGCCAAGTAATCTCCGGTATGGAGAGGCATAGGTCTAATGCCTAGAAGCTCCATCCGACTCCTGCTCCCCATTGTCCTCATTGCATCGTGCTCGCTTACCCAGGCGATACCTAAGCCAGTGTGGACAACCCGGCAAATTCGAGAACTTCCGAAGGAGCAGGCTCGGATTGGACAGACGGTACGGTTCACTGCGGTCGTCACCTATGTCTTCTCCATCAGTTATCCGGCCATCATTGTTTCCGATGAGACGGGGGCGCTCTTTGCGTACTCCGAGATTCCCCTCTACTGCCAGCCTGGCGATGTGCTCGATATTGAGGGAGTAACCGATGGCGGTTATTTCGCACCGAGTGTCCATATTCTTCGTGCCGTCCCAACCTCAGCCGCCATCCACCCCAAGCCATCGGTAGAAGGGCGCGTCGGCCAGATGATGACGGGACGGCTGGATTGCCAAAGCGTCTGGTTGAACGGCGTGGTGCAATCCGTTGTCACAAACACTTCCTCTCCCCACAGTTTCCAGTTCGCCCTTCGAACCCCGGAAGGAACGGTTCCTGTCTGTCTCTCCTTTCTCAGGCAGGAGAGTGATTCCGCCCGTCAACTTCTCTACTCGCTTGTCGACTGCGAGGTTCGCGTGGAGGGCGTTTGTTGTACCATTTTCAACTCCCGTGGCGAGTGGCGAGGGGCAATCGTCAATCTGAATGATTTGCGGCAGATTTCTACTCTGAAACAGAGTCCATCCGATCCATTTGCCGCCCCAGAAACAGATATTACCGCGATTAAACCTTACGCTCCAGATGGGCCGACTTTGCACCGGCGGCGTATTACAGGTATTGTGAGCGTGGTGCAGAGTGAGCGATGCTTCTACCTCCAGCGCAACGGTCGTGGCATATGCGTCGAGTTGGCGGGTAGCCCTCCTCCGGTCGTCGGGGCAACCATAGAGGTTTCGGGCTTCCCAACGCTGAGCGGATCCTTCGCGGGAATAGAGTCGGCAGTCTATCGTTCATTGCCAGGATTGCCCCACCATCTTACGCCCCTTCGCATCTCACTCAAAGACATCTTCAGCCCCCTAGGCAATATACCTTTTAGGGACAACCATGCCCGACTGGTCACGCTGAGGGGAGCATACCGCGGAAGTATGGCACAGGGAACTCAGCATGGTTTCTACATAGAGAGTGAAGGATACCTGCTGCCCGTCTATGGCCGCGAAACCGCCTTCGATTTGCCCGTCTTCGCGGAAGGAACTGAACTTGAAGTGACAGGCGTGGCGCTCATAGATGATAAAGAGCAGGGCCCCTTGTTTGACTTTCCCAAAGCCAAGAGTTTTAGCCTAGTGCTCCGCTCCCCGTCTGATGCGATCATTCTGCGACGCGCCCCATGGTGGACAATCCGCCGATTGAGCGTAGCCCTCGGCGGGATGTTCGTGACCATTGTGGCGATTTTGCTTTGGAACCGAACCCTTTATAGGCGAGTTGAGGCGCGGACGCAGGAGTTGATTGCGACACGGGAAGTTCAACTTGCCGAACAACTTCGTTCGGAGGAGCGTGCCCGAATCGCGGGCGAACTGCACGACACAATCGCTCAAAGTCTCGCCGGGATTGGTATGCAGCTTCAGACAGCAAAGGCAGTTCTGCCTCGACTCCCAAAGAAGGCTTTGAGTTGCATCCAGTCGGCCGTTTCCGTCGTGGCGTTGACTAGGCAGGATTTGCGCCATGCGGTTTGGAACCTACGCTCTCGGGCGCTTGCCGATGGTGATCTTACCCGAGCAGTTCAAGAGATGGTAGACCATTTGGCTTTGACTGGGCGGGTACAATTCCATATTGACCTCGGACGCTTCCCATCATCTATCCCCCGCGTTGAGATTGCCCAGATCTTTTCCGTTGTCCGCGAGGCGGTCACAAATGCCGTTCGCCACGGGTCGGCAACTGAGATTGTCATATGCTCGGAGGTTGACGAGAATAGCTACCGCATAGTCATACAGGACAATGGCACAGGTTTTGATGTGTCAGGCTGCAAAGGCGTCGAAAGCGGCCATTTCGGGTTGGCAGGAATGAAGGAGCGGATGCGCAGGTTTGAGGCGGAAGTTTGCATCGAGTCCCATCTAGGTAAGGGCACCTGCGTATGCGTTTCCCGCAAATGCGGGAGATTGGAGAATACCGAGTGATTCGTGTCATGCTGGTCGATGACCATCAGGTCGTGCGTATGGGATTGAGGACGCTTCTAGGCTTGGACGCGGGGATCCAGGTTGTCGCGGAAGCCTCGAATGCGGGGGAATGTTTTGCCCAGTATGAAGCCGTCCGCCCCGATGTTGTCCTATTAGACATTCGGATGCGTCCGCTCAATGGGATAGAGATCTTGGAGCGTCTCAAGGAGCGTTATTCCGAGGTACGCGTGCTGATGTTGACAACCTCGGATTTGCAGGAGGACATTTGGCAATCTGTGTCGCATGGGGCGGCGGGATATTTGCTCAAAGATGCCGAGCCAGAGGTGATTATCCGTGCCGTTCGAACCGTTGCCGAAGGGGCTACAGCCTACCCACCGGAAGTGCGCCGTTACTTGGATGTGCGGAATGCCCGTGCTTCGCTTTCTGCCCGCCAGTTGCAGGTTTTGGAACTAATGGCGCGGGGGCGGCTCAATCGGGAAATTGCCGAGGCGATGGGTATCGGTGAGGGGACGGTCAAGTCATATATCAAGGAGATTTTCGCGAAGATGGGGGTGGTGTGCCGTGCTGAGGCGGTCGCCAAGGGTATTGCCCAGGGGGTGATTCACCTGTCAGCCAATTAAGTCAGTTCTCTGGCGATCGTATGGGCGGCACGCTGCAATTCCTCTTGTGAGAGGGCTAGCGTGACAGAGAGCCGAAGTCTGGCAGTTCCAAGGGGAACGGTTGGTGGGCGGATGGCGGTGACGAGGATACCTTGGTCGCGCAGGCGTTTGGCAGTCTGGATGGCTTTCGCGTTCTCTCCGATGACCAAGGGGATGATTTGGGAGGTTGGGGGGGTAGGCAATCCAAGCGCTTTGGCGAAGCAGTCTGTCCGGCTTAGGAGTTCGTTGCCTAGGTCGCCTTTGCGGCAAATGGATAGGGCGGCATCGGCGGCGGCAACGACGGGCGGAGGTAGGGCGGTCGAGAAGATAAAGGTTCGGGTCTGGTTGATGAGGTAGTCTCTGATTTCCGCTTTGCAGGCGCAGAATCCACCATAGCTTCCTAGGGCTTTGCCAAGGGTTCCGACGATGATATCCGGGGCGAGTTCGGGTGGCAGTGTGGAAGCGAGTCCCGCGCCGTGTTGTCCGAAGACCCCCAGCGCATGGGCTTCGTCGATTAGGGTCAGGGTATTGCCGTCGCAATTTTTCGCCAGTGTCATCAGGTCGCGCAAAGGGGCCTGGTCGCCATCCATGCTGAAGACGGACTCGGTGACGATTAGGCGCAGTCCACCTGGAGCAGGCCGATGGGCTTGGATGAGCGTCGAGAGGTGTTTGAGGTCATTGTGGCGAAAGCGGAAGAAGGTGGCGTCGGAGTGACGCAATCCTTCAATAGCGCTGGCGTGGACCAGTTTGTCGGCAAAGACGATGTCTCTTTTCTGCGCTAGGGCTGGAATAAGCCCGGAGTTGGTCAGGAATCCACTGCCGAAGAGTAGTGCGCTTTCTTGTCCTATCCACTCCGCCAGATGGTTTTCGAGTTTCTGGTGGCAGGACAGGTTACCGGACATGAGGCGGGCGGCACGGGCTCCTGCTCCGTATTTTCTGGCTGCAGTAGCGGCTGCTTCGGTGACGCGCGGGTCTCGGGCGAGATTGAGGTAGTCGTTTGACGAGAAGTCGAGGCTGCCTTCAGTTGGAAGGGTTGGGGCTCGGTGGAGGTCTTGGCGGGAGAGCGCGTCAAGACGGTTCTGGAGAGTTCGAATCATAAGGGCCGATTGGTTGGCAGGAAGTGGGGAAAAGGGTTGGTAAGGGGTGGGCTAAATGGTAGGAACCCTTGGGGGCGGAGGGTAGGCTGGAATGGGGTCAAATGGTTGGTGCGAGCAGGGCGCAACTGTTTTCGAGAAAGCGTTCTGTCGCCGAGCGTTTACACCAGCGGTTCAATTCGATTTGACGGGACTGGGCAAAGTGACTCAGAAGGTCGGCCTTGATTTGCCCCGCGAAGCCAGAATCGAAGACAAAAAGATTCGTCTCGTAGTTTAGGCGGAGGCTTCGGTTGTCGAGATTGGCCGAGCCGATAATCGCCAGTTCATCGTCTACTACCATTGCCTTGATATGGCTGAATGGGGCGTTGCGTTCGTAAATCTCGACCCCGGCATCGAGCAATCGGGAGTAGAGTGAGCGGGCTGCGTAGAAGATGCTTTGATGGTTGTTGGTACCCGGCAAGAGCAGGCGGACATCCACTCCGCGGATGTCGGCGATGCGCATCGCCGTCAAGATGTCTTCGGAAGGGGAGAAGTAGGGCGTTGCAATCAAAACCTGGCGTTTGGCGGAGCTGATGGCGCCAAAAAATCCGTGCGTAATGGCCAGATGCCCGGTCGCCGTCGGAGCACCATTCTGTACACGGGCGTGGAGTGTTCCGGCATTGGACAGCGCAGGAAAGTTGGAGCGCGTGAGGAGCGCGTCTGCTTGTTCTCCGGTCATCAGGTGCCAATCTCGAAGAAAGGTGTATTGCAGGTCGCCGACAATCGGGCCGCGAA
Source organism: Kiritimatiellia bacterium (assembly GCA_034178815.1). Classification (GTDB taxonomy): domain Bacteria; phylum Verrucomicrobiota; class Kiritimatiellia; order RFP12; family DVOR01; genus JAXFQS01. The sequence continues at coordinate 19,757 of JAXFQS010000135.1, forward strand.
TACGGAAGTTGTAGTCGTAGGTACCTTTGAGGTAGGTGTCGTGAAAGTTGATTCCCCCCGTAAAAGCATCTGAACCATCGATGATGAGCAGTTTTCTGTGGTTGCGGATGTTAGCCTGAAAGCGTAGCCGGAAGAAGTTCGCGTGGGAAAAATGGCGGTAGTGCAACAAGGGATGGCGATAGTGCCGGAAGAAGCCTAGGCGGCGTGCGTGGATGGTGCCATAACCATCGTAAAGAAGGCGTACGGTCACCCCTTCGCGAGCCTTCTCCAGCAGCAAATCCATCAATCTTTTGCCAACCAAATCGTGCCCAATGATATAAGTTTCGAGGTGAATGTGTGACTTGGCGGCCTTGATGGCGTCGAACATTTCTTCAAGCGCCACCAGCGCATCAGGGCGGAAAGCAATAGCATTCCCGCCTTGCAGGAACATATCCCCCGAACGATCCAGCACACGGTTGACCGCGCAGGCCAACTCGCTTTGGCTGTGGAGTCCTTTGGGCGGACGGTAGAGCGAATAGTTGCCCAGGTGGCGCTCGCTACGCTGGCGCAGAAGAACAATGTCGGCCACCCGATTGATGCCAAAGACGAGGTAAATCAACACTCCGAGAAACGGCAACCCCCACACTGCCACGAGCCAAAGCAAAACCGTTCGCGCCTCACCCCCCTTTCGGATGATGTAGACCGAAGCGCCGATGCTCAACAGCGTGTGCGAAAGCCAGCCGAACTCGGGAACGATTCCCGTCATGGCTACGAACCTTTTCGGACAACGGGCAGGCGGAAAACCTCAGGCATTAAATGTCCCAAAGTAGTCCGCTTGGGCAAACCATTCTTCAGATCCGAAAGAAAAATCGGCATCTCCGGAGGGCAAAGTTCAATCAGCATTTGGCGGCAGGACCCGCACGGAGATACGGCTCCCTTAGAGACCACAGCCATGGCTAGAAAACTTTTGCTTCCTTCGCTTACGGCCTTGCAAAATGCTACTTGCTCCGCGCAACGCGTTAGCCCGAAAGAGGTATTCTCGACATTGCATCCAGTAAAGACCCTCCCATCATCGGCCAAGAGCGCAGCCCCCACGGGAAACTTGGAGTAGGGCGAGTAACTGTTCTTGGCCGCGAAACGGGCTATTTCAAGCAACTTGTCGCGCAGATAGCGGGGAATTCTCATGCGCAAAGCCTCCGGCAATTAGCCAATCGCAGCCAACGCCTTTTGGACACGGGACTTGATGTTCCCTTCAGCAGGAACGAACGATTTCCCGGTCACCGTTTCATAGGCTTGGATGTAGCGTTTAGCCGCTTCGATACGCACCTCGTCGGTCAACGCAGGGGGGACGCCATCCCCGGTGAAACCTTGCTTTGCCATCCATTCGCGTACATACTCCTTATCGAGTTTGCGCTGGTCAAGTCCCTTTGAAAAACAGTCGGAATAGGTGTCGGCGAACCAATAGCGTGATGAGTCGGGCGTGTGGATTTCGTCGCTGACGACGAGTTTCCCATTGAGGCGTCCAATCTCGTATTTCGTGTCAACAAGGATTAACCCGCGGGTCGCTGCGAAGCGAATCCCCTCATCGAAAAGTTTAGCACACAAGGCCGCCGCTTCATCGAAGACTTCAGGGGTAATCAAGCCTTCCTCGATGGCTTCTTGCCGGGAGACATTGCGGTCGTGAACTTCGTGTTTGGTGGTCGGTGTGAGGATAGGCTGCGGGAGTTTTTGGTTCCATTGCATTCCGTCGGGAAGGGGATTGCCGCAGAAGTTGCGGATGCCCTTTTTGTAGGCTGTCCAAATGGAGGTGTTGGTCACACCAGTCAGGTAGCCGCGCATAATGAATTCGAGCGGGAGTTGCTCGCATTCGGCAACAACCATGATATTGGGATCTGGCACGCTGATGACATGGTTGGGGATAATCTCTTTGGTCTTTTCGAACCAGAAGGCGGCGATTTGGTTGAGCACCTGTCCTTTGAAGGGAATCGTTCCGAGGATGCGGTCGAAAGCGGAGATTCGGTCGGTTGTGACGAGTACGCGCTTGTCGCCCAAGCGGTAGGAATCGCGCACTTTCCCGGAAATCTTCTTGCCCAAACTGGGGCATTCGACTTCATCGAGGACATTGTTGAGTTCGGCGCGGATGCGCTCTTCGGATAGCATGGAATGGTCTCCTTGATGGTGTGTATTCAGAGCTTGGTAATGGTGCCGGTTATGTCGGACGAGACTAGTCGGCGGATTGAAAGTCGTGTTAGAATCAGGTTGAGGTTTTGAGGTGGCAGGCCGCAACGGGTCAAGAGGTCATCCAATAGTATTCCGTCGACAGGAATTGCATCGTAAACCTTCTGCTCATCTGGCGAGAGGTTTGGGTTGGGCGGCTTTGGCGTTGGGGGAATATAGGCGTCGATAATGCGCGGGGGCATTTGCGATTTGAAGGGCTGTTTGAACAAGGAAAGTTCGTCAATGACATCCTGCGGGGAGCAGACTACGGCGGCTCCATCACGCAGGAGGCGGTTGGTTCCTCTGGATTGAAGGGAGGTAATGTGTCCGGGAACTGCCATTACTGTCCGGCCTTGGTCTGCCGCGCATTCTGCGGTGATGAGCGTGCCGCTTCCATCGGGGGCTTCGACGGCTACCACGCCTAAGGAGAGTCCGCTGATGATGCGGTTTCGTTGGGGAAACATGAGCCGATTTGCCGGCCGCTTGAAGGGGAACTCGGATACGATGGCGCCACCATTGGAGGTGATTGCCTCGGCGAGTGGGGAGTTGCATTTCGGATAGAGGCAGTCAATGCTCGACCCGAGGACGGCGATAGTTGGCGCGCCGACGGCGCAAAGGGCTCCGCGATGGGCTTGGGTGTCTATTCCCTCGGCCAGTCCGCTGACGATTGTGTAACCGGAGTAGGCGAGGTTTTCGGCGAAGTCGAAGGCAACTTTGGCTCCGTATGCGGTGGGGGCTCGGGTGCCGACGATGGCAATGCAGGAGGAGGTCATCCGCATAATGTTCCCCGCGACATAGAGCGCAGACGGCGGATCGGGGATTTCCTTGAGGCGGAGGGGATAGAGTTCGTCGGCTGGGGTTAGAAGATTGACTTTGCTTTTTTCGGCGAACTCCAGTTCTCGCTTCCAGTTGTCGGAGCGAAGGGCTGCGTAGATTTGGTGCGCCTTGACCTTGCCGATGCCCTGGACGCTCATCAGTTGGGTTTCATCTGCCTGATCGAGGCCGTCCAAATTTTTGAAGAAGTCGCAGAGTTTGCGGACGGTTGCACCTCCGATGTCTTTGGCGCAGTTGAGCGCGATGCAGACTTCCCGGAAGGTCATGGGGCCTCCGTTCGGGGTTTCTTGCCGAAGACGGGGATGGGGCGTTCTAGGCGGGCGAGAACCAGTTTCATGTGGTTCCAGAGATGCTGTTTGGCTGAGGGGGCTTTGTCGCCCGTACAGAGGATGCGACCTGGGTGATAGGTCGGCATGACGGGAATCTTCCTGAAGCGCATCCACTTGCCTAGGTTGGCGGCTGTGATGATATGCTCTCCGAGGAAGAGCCCGGTCAGGGTGATGGAGCCGAGCGCGACGATGATTTTGGGGCGAAGCATGTCGATTTCTTCAATGAAACTCTGTCGACACTTTTCAAATTGTTCGCGCGTGGGACGATCCGATGGAAGCCGACATTTGCAGAGGGCAGTAAGGCAATAGGCATCGCGGGGGTAGCCCATGGCCTTGAGCACACCATCGATGAGTTTTCCGGCTGGCCCGCTGTAGAGTTCGCCACGCAGGTCATCATCCTTCTCCGGCTGATCGGTCACGACGCAGACATCTGGGGCTGAGAGCAATCCCCGTGGTTGGAGCCTACGACTAGGGGTCGACGATACGAAGCAGGCGTTGCATTGGCTGGCAACCTGCGGGGGATGCTGGTGTGTTGGTTGGGATTGGACAGGTTCCAATCGAACCGAGGACTGGGTCGCAAAAGGCTTGAGTGCGGCAAGGGCTTCAGGGGAGACTTCAACGGTATTCTCCCCCAACTCGCGCAGGAGTTTCAGATGATCGCTCAGTCCGTCCAGAATCGCCGCCAAATTGTCGGGAAATTCAGCCAACAGCAACCTCCTCTTCGGGATAGCGGATATGCTGGCTGGATGCGCGAGTCCCCAGCAGCATAATGACGGAGAGAGGCCCAAGACGGCCAATGAACATAGATACGATGATGATGACGCGGCCGATAGAACTCAGATGAGGCGTCGTGTCCAAGGAGAGGCCGACCGTGCCCAAAGCGGATGCCGTCTCGAAAAGCAGTTTCAAGGCGCCATTTGGGGTATAGGCGAGGGGCTCGACGGCCAGCAAAATGCAGAAAATCGTGAGTATCAAAGCGAGGTAGAGGAAAAAAACGATGAATGCGTTGCGTACGATGAGCTGCGGGATAGTGCGCCCGTTCCATTCGGTGTCGACGCGGCCTTTGAGGGTGGCGGCCAGAGTCAGTAGAACGACAAAAAGCGTAGTGCCCTTCATGCCGCCTGCCATCGACCCTGGGGATGCGCCGATAGTCATGGTGATGATGGAGATCATATTAGATGCGGGGGAGAATGATTCCATCGGAACCATATTGAAGCCGGCCGTCCTGGCGGTCGCGGCATGGAAGAATGCGAGGTAGGTCTTTTGCGGGATAGAGCTCCCAGTAAAGGCGTGGTTCCATTCGAGCACAAGGTAGCAGGCGAGGGGGACGAGTAAAAGAGCTAGGGTTGTGACCAGTACCATCCGCGTGTGCAGGGAAACCTTACCGCGTGCGCGTAAATCGCGCTTCCAGAAACGAATGGTAGTCAAATTTCGCATCACGAGAAACCCGATACCGCCGGCAATGATGAGCGCCGCCATGGTCAGACCTTAGCTAGGATCGTGGGCGAAAGAAACGAGTCTGTCTGGATGGAGACTCATACCGGCGTTGCAAAAGGCCATAATACTATGGTAGATGCCGAAATAGATGGCCCGTGGAAGTTCATAGCCGCACCGCACATAGCGCCAAGCGAGCATAATGGCGCCGGCGCCTTGGAACAAGAGGGTCATAAGCGCGGCACGCCAGACTAGGGTTCGCACTTTGTGGATTCCCTCAAGACCGTACATGGACGCTACCGACGCTTCGTCGTTTAGACTCAACTGTCTACCGATGAACATCATTAGCAGGGTGCCAAAGAGCATGATTCCAAGGCCGCCTATTTCTACCAGGGCCAATATGACCAGTTGGCCGAAGAGGGTATAATGGGTCGCAATGTCTAGGACAGAAAGTCCCGTGACACAAGTTGCACTGGTGGCGGTGAACAAAGCGTCAGCTAGCCGCCCAGCATTCTCAGGAGAGCGCGCTAACGAGGTCATCAGCAGCAGGGTGCCAACGGTTATGACCGACAGGAATCCCAGTACGACCGCGAGATTAGGGTTTGGACGGAAGCGCCGAGTAGGTGGTATTGTGTGGGTCGATAACAATCCCATGTCAGGAAATCCCCAACAGCCGGCTTGCATTGCCGCACAAGATAAGTTCCCGGTCTGTGTTCGGAAGATTGAGATCCAAAAATGACTGAAGCACACGATCCGGATTGTCCCAAGGTGTATCGGTGCCAAAAAGAATACGCTCGGATCCGTGGCGCTGAATCAAAGCAAGGAGGTCTGCTTTGCTCTCATAGGTGCCGGCTTGGGAGAACTCTAGGTAGAGCGGAAGACCGGCCAGTTCTCGCATCACATCATCATAGAAGCGATAACTTCCCATATGCGCGGCAATGATGGTTAGTTTGGGGATGTCCCGGACAACCTTTGCGAGGCGCGTTGGCGTTGCATGGCTAAGCGTCGGAGAAAGCGGATCGAACCCTGAATGGAACATCAGCGGCAAGCCGGATGCGGCTATGCACTCGTAAAGCGGATAGAGGGCGTGGTCATCCACAAAGAATCCTTGGTAATCCGGATGAAGCTTGATCCCCTTCAAGCCGCGGGCTTTGATATGTTCGGGCTGGTCAAGCGCATCCGGAGCAAAGGGGAAAAGTGAGCCAAAAGCATAGATGCCATCGGTTACCGTCGACCGTGCCCAGTCATTCAGCGATTGATGTTGGGTAGCTTTGGTTGCTACTGGCAAAAGCACGGCGGCATCAATGCCAGCGGTTTTGAGCCGCTCCTTCAGGTTGGCGACTGTGCCATCCGTGGATGGCGTGAAACCGGAGATGGAAACAAGTTTCGCAATGGCCCGCTCTGCAAGCGCATCGGGAAATGCATGGGTATGGAAATCGATAATCATTTTGTAGTGGGATAAAAGTCTTTGCGCCAGTCATCAGGAGATATGCCGGCAAGTACGAATTGCTCGGCTGCGTGGCGAGTGATGATTAGCGCGGGGTCAATTCCCTTGGAGCGTGCCTTTTCCGCCACCGTAGCCATCAGTGCAAAGGACTTATCGCGCAGAATGGTTCGGTCTATTGATGTTTTCGGCATCATCTTTGGTGGCGTATCGTGCAAGGCTTGGGAGCGAATCTCGGCAAGCAACTGGTCGGTAAGTGCTTTGGCGTGGCCTTTCGGGGGAAGCGGCAGACCTTGTGCTAGACTAATCAGCAGTTCATCCCGAACGATGGCATTTCGTGGGCGGTCGCATTGCATTGCGTAGTTCTCACGCCAAGTAGCCAATCGGCGCAACACGCATTGGGCAAGCGGTGGAAGACGGTTGTGCCCCTTGACCTTGCGCCAGCGTTCTTCAGCAGGCTGCGGCGATTCGAGGTCATCCAGTTTAGCAAGTTCCTGGAACAAAAGGTCTCTGCTAACCGTACGACGAAGCAATTCTTCCCGCGCTTTGTGAAGATAGATGACATCCTCCGCGGCGTAGTTCAGCTGCTGTTGCGTCAGTGGACGAGCAGTCCAGTCGGAACGCGTTTCGCTTTTAGCAAGAGTAATGCCTAACAATTCCTGAAGAAGTGCCTGCAATCCGATGGCGGAGGAAAGTCCGGCGAACCCCGCCGCAATGCGTGTGTCAAACACATTTCGGATGTGGGCATTGCCCGTCGCCCGGCTGATGATGCGCATATCCTGCGGGGCATCGTGGAAGATTTTGACTATTCGGGTGTCCTCCAATACGGGGTGCAAGGGGGAAAGGTCGGGTAGGGCTATCGTGTCAATCAGGATTGCCTGCCCGTCGCAAGGTGCCACTTGCACCAGACCTAGGATGGGATAGTAGGTCCGCTCCCAAAGAAACTCCGTGTCGAGGGCTATGGCCGAGGTTTGCAATAACTCCGTTGCGAGCTGTTTAAGTTGTTGGGGGGTTGTGATGATGGTGGTCATACGCAATTGGCTCTATTATATAATGAGTGAAGGGGGAAGACAATCTCGTTTTCCCTCCGGCGCAAAAATTATCGAAACTGGTGGTTATTAGAGCAAACCGCCCAGCATTGCTCCAAGTGCTCCGCCTCCCAAGATGATGGCCAGAGGATGGCATTGTTGGTGGTGCCCAATGGCCGCTAGGATGATTATCAGCGGCATTGTCAACTGCAAAGTCGAACGCCCCAAGGTTAGTCCGGCGAAAATCAATCCGGCCAAGAGAATTAGCCCCAGCGAAACTGGGCGGACGCCTGCCAGAAAGCCTTTGACAATAGGGTGGTCACGGTGTGCCTGGAGAAGTCTTGCCGCCAATGTCAGGATTAGGAAGGAGGGCAGGAGCATGGCCAGACTGGCAATTAGAGCTCCCCCCAGTCCTGCCTGCGTGTAGCCAACATAGGTTGCCGTGTTCAGACCGATTGGACCAGGGGTCAACTGGGCTATTGAAGCGAGGGTAGCAAAAGATTCTTCGCTCAGCAGGCTATCTTTGCGAACCAAATCAGCCATCAACAGGGGCATCAAAGAGTATCCTCCGCCGAAGCAGAGAAGCCCGTATTTGGCGAAGTGCAACAACAGATAGAGAAAGATGCTCATGGTTGCTCGGGGAAAATGAATGGGGGCGCCGCCACAGGGCCTATTTGCTCTACTGGCGGAAGCAGGGATATGAAGCGGCTCAGGATTTCGTCGGGGGGAACTGCCGGGAAGGTGAG
>JAXFQS010000157.1:0-43661 GCA_034178815.1 Kiritimatiellia bacterium
TGAGAGTCCCCCCTGTACAGCAGTTGTCGATGCATTCAATTCTCCCTGCACATCCTGGCAAGTGATTTTTGATGATAACCAGCATAGGACGAGAGGATTCGCAAGGATTGTCCAACCAGAAAAACAAGAAAGCGACCACGACAGTCCCAAAATTTAGGCGAGATTCGGCCTGTTTGATTGGCATCTATCGCCTCCTAGTCTTGACATCTCAGCTGGACGATTGGATGCCAACCATTCAGCCTATTTCGCGTGCGTCAATGAGCCAGCGGAGGAGCCCTTGTAATTCGCAGGACTGAATATTGACCGTGATAAGACAAAAACGCCGGCAGGAGGAAATTCCTCCTGCCGGCGTTGTAGACTGACTATCGCCGACTACTTCTTGTAGCGCAGTTCGCGCTCGTAGTGGGTATGAAGCAGATGGTGCGACTTCTCGCTTCCAGGCTTCTCAAGGTAGTCACTGTAGAGTTTTACCACCTCGGGATTGCGGTGCGAGCAACGCTGCGCCGAACGCTCATCATCGGTGTAAAGCCCCGCCGTGCGCTGAGCACGAATTTCATCGGTCGTACCGAGCGGTTGACCGCCGCCGCCGATGCATCCGCCGCGGCAAGCCATCACTTCGATGAACTGCCAGCGAGGAGGCCGTCCGGCCGCGCGGTCCTCTCGAATCGCATTGAGCACCTTCTCGACATTGCCCATCTGGTGGGCAACGGCAACCGCCACCTTCACGCCGTCAATCTCGACAACCGCTTCCTTGACCCCATCCATACCGCGCACTGCGGTGAAGTTGACATCGGAGAGTTCCTTCTTGGTGATGAGCGTGTAGGCCGTACGAAGTGCCGCTTCCATCACGCCGCCGGTCACGCCGAAAATAGTTCCGGCACCCGAGTAGTCACCGAGAATCGAGTCGGCCTTAGACTCCTCCAGGTCCTCGAACTGGATACCGGCGACGCGAAGCATACGGGCGAACTCGCGCGTAGTCAACACCACATCGGTGTCCTGATGTCCCGAGGCATTCATGTCCTGGCAACGGTCAATCTCATACTTCTTGGCCGTGCAGGGCATAATGGATGTCATATGGATGGAGGCCGGATCGAGGTTGGCAACCTTGGGATAGTAACTCTTGGCCAACGCGCTGAGCATCTGCTGAGGCGACTTGCAGGTCGAGAAGTTGTCGATGAAATCGGTAGCATACTTCTCCATCCAATCCGTCCAGGCTGGGCAGCAACTTGTAATGAGCGGCAGAGGCCCAGCTCCTGGCTCCTTGGTGAAACGCTTGACGAACTCGGTTCCCTCCTCCATAATCGTCACATCGGCGGAGAAGTTCGTGTCGAACACCGCATTGAAGCCTAGGCGACGCAACGCCGTATAGAGTTTTCCGGTCGAAATCGCGCCCGGCTTCAGACCGAACTCTTCGCCAATCGCCACACGGACGGCAGGCGCCATCTGCACAACGCAGTGCTTGTTCTGATCCTCCAGCGCATCCCACACTTTGTCGCGGTCGTCGCGCTCGTAGATGGCGCCAACAGGGCAGTGGGCGGCGCACTGGCCGCACTTGATACAGGGCGAATCAGCCAACGAAACGCCAGCGGCGGGCGTCATGACCGTCTTCTCGCCACGACCAATGAACTCAAGCGCCCAAACATTCTGCATCTGTTGGCAGACCTGTGCGCAACGGCCGCACTTGATGCACTTCGTCTGGTCGAGAATAATGGCGGAGGTCGACTCGTCCTTCGGCAAGCGGCGCACCTTGCGATCATACGGAATCTCGCGGATCCCCAGCTCGGCAGCGATGGCCTGGAGTTCGCAGGTTCCGCTGCGCGGGCAACTCAGGCAATCCGCCGGATGCGTGCTCAGCAACAACTTCACGATCGTCTTCCGGACGCGGATAATGTCCGGATCGTGCGTCGTGATGTTCATCCCGTTCGTGACCTCCGTACAACAGGCGCGAAGCAACTTTGGAGAAGGCGCATTACGCACAATGCAGATGCCACAAGCCGCCCAGGGTTTCAGGTCGGGATGGTAGCAGAGCGTCGGAATCTTGACATTGGCCTTGCGGGCCGCATCGAGAATCGTCGAGCCGGCTGGGACTTCAACGGGCATGCCGTTGATCTTCAGGCTAATCATATTATCCATTGAGTATATCCTTCCGTTTCCCTAGCCGCGGGAGATTGCTTTGAAGACTTTGCAGGTTTCGAAACACTGACCGCACTTGATGCACTTGGCCGTGTTGATGCTGTGCGGCTGCTTGCGCTCGCCCGTGATGGCACCGACCGGGCAGACACGGGTACAGGCCGTGCACCCGCGGCACTTCGCAGGATCGATCCGGTACTGCAGGAGGTTCTTGCACTTGCCGGCAGGGCAACGCTTGTCGTCAATATGGGCGGTGACCTCATCCATAAAGTAGCGCAACATCGAGCGGACGGGATTGGAGGTCGTTTGGCCAAGCCCACACAACGAGCCGCGGCTCATCGCCTCGCTGATCTTCTCCAACTTGTCAATGTCCTCGCGCGATGCCTTGCCGTCGGTAATCTTTTCGATAATGCCCAAGAGTTGGCGACCGCCAATACGGCAGGGGACGCACTTGCCGCAGGACTCGTCGACCGAGAAGTCGAGATAGAAGCGAACCACATCGACGATGCAGTCCGTATCGTCCATGACAATCAAACCACCAGACCCCATAATGGAGCCGATTTTCGCCAGCGTCTCGTAGTCAATCGGGGTATCGAGGAACTGGGGCGGAATCACGCCACCGGAAGGGCCGCCGGTTTGGGCCGCCTTGAACTGATGACCACCTTTGATGCCGCCGCCGACATCGAAGATGATTTCGCGCAGGGTGGTGCCCATCGGGACTTCAATCAAACCGGAATTGTTGACCTTGCCGGTGAGAGCGAACACCTTGGTGCCTTTGGAGGTCTCCGTGCCAATCTTGCTGAACCACTCGGCGCCCTTGAGAATGATGACAGGAATATTCGCAAGCGTCTCGACATTGTTGATGACCGTCGGCTTGCCCCAAAGCCCTTTGACTGCCGGGAAGGGGGGGCGAGGCGTCGGCATGCCACGGTTGCCCATGATGGAGGCAAGCAAAGCTGTCTCTTCTCCGCAGACGAACGCACCCGCGCCGAAGCGGAGCTCGATGTCAAAGTCGAAGCCGGAACCAAGGATGTCGGTTCCAAGCAATCCGTAGTCATGAGACTGGGCAATAGCCTTCTCAAGGCGTTTGATAGCAAGCGGGTACTCCGCGCGGATATAGATGAAACCCTTGCTGGCGCCGATGGCACGGCCGGCAATGGTCATTGCTTCGAGGATTGAATGGGGATCTCCCTCCAAAGTGGAACGATCCATGTAGGCTCCCGGATCGCCCTCGTCAGCGTTGCAGACGATGTACTTCTGGTCAGCCTCGACAGCCGCCGAGAACTGCCACTTCTTGCCGGTTGGGAAGCCTGCACCGCCACGACCACGCAAGCCGGACGCGAGCACTTCGTTGATGACCTGTTCGGGCGTCATCTCGAAGAGAACCTTCTCCAAGGCCTTGTAGCCGTCGCGAGCGATGTAGTCGTCAATCTTCTCAGGGTCAATCACGCCGCAGTTGCGCAATACGATGCGCAGTTGCTTGCGGTAGAAGTCGATATCCGTTTTGGCGTGAATCTGGCTCTGGGTCTTGTCATAGAGCAGACGGGAGACCACACGCCCCTTGACGATATGCTCCTTGACAATCTCTTCGGCGTCTTCTGGCTTGACCTGCACATAGAAGGTATCCTGTGGCAGGACTTTGACGATAGGCCCCTTTTCGCAGAAGCCGAGACAGCCAGTTCGGACGACCTGAACATCGTCCTGCATGCCAGCGGCGGCAATGGCATCGCGCAGTGCGCCGTAAAGGGCAATGCCTTTGTTGGATTCGCATGCGGTTCCGCCGCAGACGAGGATGTATTGTTTGTAAGCCATGTTCTACCCTTTACTTGGTGTTGTCCGCAGGACGGTCGCAGATATGGGAGTCGAGGAGTTTCTTGCCGATGATATGCTCCTCGACGATGGTCTGGGCCAAAGCCGCGTCGACCTTGCCGTAGATGACATCGGGCAGGTCGGGGGCAATGACCTCAACGGTCGGTTCGCTGTTGCACAGCCCCATACATCCGCTTTGGCGGACGATTACATTGGTAATGCCCTTTTGATCGAGGGTCTCGACAAAGGCGTTGAAGGTTGCGCGGGCGCCAGCAGCGAGGCCGCAAGTTCCCATTGCGACGACAATCTGAGTGTCTTTGCCGGCGGGGTCGCGTTTTGTCATCGCCAATTTCTGCTGTTCCCGCAGGGCACGCAGGGCGTCAAGCGTAAGTTTGCTCATGGTATTACCTGATTGCTTCTTCGTGAGTGTTTAAGAGGGTTCTGGCTCGCGACAGGGCGGAGGGGCGGAAAAGGTCGTCCGAACAGGAAAAAAGCCGATCGGTGTCAATCTGATACTCGCCACGAGGGGTTTCGCGCCACAGGGTGACGGAGCATCCTGGACGGGAGGCCAGCAGGGTGACGAACAGGTCGGGAAGGTCTCCCATCGGAGGCGTGTCGATATGCGATTCGGGCAAAGAGAAGCGTACCCGCGTACCTTGCCGCGGCCGGGACTCCAAGTCCATCGATCCGCCGACGGTCTGCACGGTTTGCTTGAGGAACGACAGACCCAATCCGACTTTTCGCCCCAAATGTTTGCTGGGGGAGGAAAAAAATGGTGAGCAAGCCTGCCGGGTCTCCTCGGGGGACATTCCCTTGCCGTTGTCTCGCACCTCGGCGGCAATCGAGCCGTTTCCCGTCAGGAGACGGAGTTCCACCTTTGTCGCATCGGCTTCGATGGCGTTGTGCACCAAGTCCGCCAAATGGTCGCCAATCGTCGCGTGCACGGGGTTAGGCTTTGGCCTTTCCTTCGACGACGCGCTGAAGAATGTCGGGCAGGGTCTTGGATTCGGCCTTGCCATAGACTTCGCCGTCAATCACCATAACGGGAGCCAGGCCGCAGCATCCGAGACAGCGGACGGCTTCGACCGAGAACATTCCATCTGGCGTGATGGTGTTGAGTCCGACTCCGAGGAGCTTTTCGAGCGTGGCGATGATGTCATCACCGCCCTTGAGGTAGCAGGCGGTTCCGAGGCAGACCTGAATCAAATGCTTGCCGGGGCGTTTGAGCTTGAAGAAGTTGTAGAAGGTGACGACCCCGTAAATCTTTGCCAGCGGGACTTCCAGCAGGTCAGCGACCTGAAAGGCGATTTCGCGGGGGATATAGCCGTAGGTCTGCTGGACGCGGTGCAGCACCATAATCAGATTGCCGGGCTTGCTCTTCCATTGTTGGATAAACGCCTGAAGTTCGGGGGTCATAGTGACCTCCGCCTCAGCCGCCTCTCCTGTCGGGTTGCTCACGTGTGTTTCCTCCAAGGGTTTACGAATCAAGGGGTATTCTACCACAGTTCGAGAGTGGTTTGAAGTACGAAAAAAGGGCGAACGCCGCTAAAACGTTCGCCCTCTCTAACAATTGCCCGATAGGGCAGTGGCTACCACTTGTTGCGGGGCGTCCGGTCGCCGGAGCCATACCCTCCACGGAAGCCGCCGCGGCGTTCCTCGCGGGGCTTGGGCTGGGACTCGTTGACGCGCAGGGCGCGGCCGTCGAGTTCCTTGCCGTTGAGCGCGGCGATAGCGGCATTGGCTTCGTCGACATTCGGCATTTCGACAAAGCCAAAGCCTTTGGAGCGTCCAGTCATACGGTCGTTGACCACGCGTGCGGCAGCAACCTGTCCGTAAGCAGCGAAGAGTTCCTGCAACTCGCTGTCAGTTGTCTTGTAAGGCAGGTTGCCCACATAGATATCCATCTGTTTTTCCTTGGTTGGGTCATGCGTACGGCGCATCGGGTTTGCTCATGACTATCAAACCGAGCGTACTGACGCCAGTACGCCTGCTTGTCTCTATTATGCGGTATCTTAGGGCATTTGGCAAGAAGAATCGTCTGGTCATTTGACAAAAAGCGCAAACTAGGCGCGGTACCAAGGACGAACAGGCGCGGGGAATGGGGATGTTTGGAGAAAACCGACTGCCCGAAATCGGGCATTGGCGAGGGTGTCCAAGGATATCTGCTTGCAAGTTGGCGGAAAATCGGGTATCATATGGGGCGTTTGATACGTATGATACGGAGTAGGACAAGGGAACCTATTATGGCACTTCTTATCAATAGACGGGGCTTTACAGTAGCAACCTCTTCCGCGGCGGCCGCCTTGGTCACAGGTGTGGGACAAGCCGAGCCAGTTTCGTGCTACAAGCCACCAGCGCAGATTCGCAAAGGGCAGCTGGTCAAAGGACGCAAAATCAACATTGCCGCCATTGGAGTCGGAGGTATGGGGCTGAGCGACTGTTCCAACTGGTGGAGCGAGAATGTTGTCGCGCTCTGCGATGTGGACGACAAGGCCTCCGCCGCCGCCCGCAAACGCTACCCCCAAGCCAAATACTACAAAGACTTCCGCAAGCTGTTCGCCGAAATGGGCGACACCATCGATGCGGTGAGCGTCTCCACCCCCGACCACATGCACTACCCCATTGCCCTCGCCGCCATCCAGTTGGGCAAGCATGTCTATGTCCAGAAACCCCTGACCCATACCATCGAAGAGGCCCGCCACCTGCGCGAAGCCGCCAAAGTTCACCAGGTCAAGACCCAAATGGGCAACCAAGGGCACTCCAACCAGACCACGCGCCTCTGCAAGGAATGGATCAACGCCGGTCTCATCGGCGATGTCGCGCGCATCGACATTTGGACCAATCGCCCGATTTGGCCCCAGGGTTGCAAAAAGCCAGCCCCGGCCCCAGTCCCGCCCCATCTCGACTGGAACCTCTGGCAAGGCGTCGCCCGCAAAACAGACTACTCTCCCGCCTACCTTCCCTTCAACTGGCGCGGCTGGTGGGAATACGGCTGCGGAGCCATCGGAGACATGGGGTGCCACACGATGGATGCCGCCTACTGGGCCCTCGACCTGAGAGCCCCCACACGCGTCGAACTGCTCAAGACCGCAGGCAACGGCAATGAACTCTCCCCCCCGACAGGTGCCGTCGTCCGCTTCCACTTCCCGCGCCGCGGCAACCTTTGCCCCTGCGTGATGACCTGGTACGAAGGCTCCTGCCGCCCCCCCATGCCCGACACCCTCGAAAAAGACCGCAACCTGGGCACCTCCGGACAACTCTTCTACGGCACCAAGGGCATCCTCCATGGAGGCGGTGACTACTGCAACTCCGTCTCCTTCGTCCCCTATGCAGCCAAAGCAGAACTCCTCAAGACACGCCCCCCACAGACTCTCCCGCGCATTCCCCGCGGCGACCACTACGCCAACTGGCTCGACGCCATCAGAGGCAACATAGAAGAAGCCTGCTCCAACTTCGACTATGCCGCCGGTCTCTCAGAACTGGGCGCATTGGGCAACTTGGCCATCCGCACAGGCAAAAGTTTCGACTGGGATTCGGCTGCTATGCGCAGTTCCGATCCAGATGTGCAGCGCTTCGTGAGCAAAACCTACTGCCCCTTCTGAGCAGCAAGCAGTGATTGACTTCAGGGATGTAGAGGTTCGCTTCGGACGAGAAGCCCTCCTTGAGCATGTCACATTCCGTATCAACGCCGGCGAGCGTGTCGGCATTGTCGGGCCAAACGGGGCAGGTAAATCGACCATTTTCCGCCTCATCCTGGGAGAACATGCTCCAGATGGCGGCGATGTTGTCATTGAAGGGAACCCGAGAATTGGCTATGTACGCCAGCACCTCAAACCAGAAACGCCCGAAGAGACTTTGTTGGAATATTCCCTGCGCGGCATACCCAGTCTCCACGAGATGGAGAAGCGTATCGGCGAACTGGAAGAGTTGCTTGCAACGGGCACGCTGGATACGGATGCCAAGCGCCGGACGCTGAGCGAATTAGGGGAGGTATCGGCTCAATACGAGAACTTGGGTGGCTACTCGGTTGAGGCTCGGGTCAAAGAGTCGCTTGGGGGGCTGGGATACTCGACAACCGACTTCGACAAACCGTTTGTCTCATTCTCGGGGGGGTGGCGAATGAGGGCGGAACTTAGCCGTGTATTGGCCTCGAAGCCTGATTTGCTCCTGCTCGACGAACCTTCGAATTATCTGGATGTGCCTGCGGTCGAATGGCTCCAGAAGTTTCTACGCTCCTACGAGGGAACTTTGGCGCTGATTTCCCACGATCGTTATTTGCTGCGCAGCCTGACGCGCATTACGATCGAGGTCGACGGCGGCACGGCCACGAGGTACAACGGACCGCTCGATTTCTATCTTTCCGAACGCGATGTGCGCTACCGGCAACTGGTTGCGGCGAAGGCGAACCAAGACCGGAAAATCGAGGCATTGGAGCAATACATCGCCACCTTCAAGGCTAAGGCGGCGACGGCGGCTATGGCGCAGTCCCGGGCGAAGATGCTGGAAAAGATCGAGCGCATCAAACTCCCGGCCAGAAGCCGGAGCGCCGGGCTCCTGCGGATTGCGCCCGCGCCCCACGCCGGGACGGAAATTGTCCGCCTGGAAGGTGTCTCCTTCGCCTACGAGCCGGGGCATCCCGTTCTCAACGATGTGGAACTTCGCGTGCTCAAGGGGGAGAAGATTGCCATTGTCGGCTACAATGGCACCGGCAAAACGACCCTCTTGCGACTCTTGGCCGGAAAGCGGGAGCCGAGTACAGGCAAAATCGTCTGGGGGCACCATGTCTTGCCCGGCTACCAGTCGCAAGAGTTCGCCGAGACGATGAACCCCGATTCGACGGTGTTCGAGTTAGCCAAAAGCGCGGCGTCTCAGGCTTTGGAGAAGGACTTGCGGAACATTCTCGGGGGCTTCGGTTTTTCCAGGGACGACACGGAAAAGCCGGCGAAAGTTCTCTCAGGCGGAGAGAAGATTCGCCTGGCGTTTCTGCGTCTTTTCCTCTCGCCGCCCAACTTTCTCCTGCTCGACGAGCCCACGACACACCTTGACCTTGAGGGGCGTGCCTCACTTGAGGATGCCTTGAAGCGTTATGACGGGACGCTCTGTTTCGTCTCGCACGACATCGAGTTTGTCCGCCATGTAGCCGACATTATCATCGAGGTGACGCCTGGGCATGTCCGGCGTTTCCCGGGAAACTACGACTACTATCTCGAACAACTCCAGAAACGCCCGCAATCCACTGCCACCGAGTCGCCCAAAAACGACGCTCCCGCGTCTCAAAATCTCTCCAAGAAGGAACTTCGCCAACTGCGCGCCAAGGAGCGTTCCGCCCGCAATACGCCTGAGCGCAAACGCCTGAGGGCCCAGGTCGAACGGCTGGAAAAGCAGATTGCCGAAGGCGAGGAACGCCTTGCCGCGCTAACAGCCGAACTCCAGCAACCGGGAGCTGATTACGCGGCGATCTCAAAGCAGATTCGAGACCTCCAATTCGATGTTTCGAAACAGACTCTTGCGTGGGAAGAGGCGGCGGAGAAACTCGAACTTCTAGACGCTCCCGAGAGCAACTAGTGCTTCCGCCTTGCCTGCCTCGGGATGGCAAACATTCCAGCCCGCACTCAGCGGCATTGGTTAGTCCAACATGGGCTTCTCGCCCTCAACCGGTTCCATGGAAGGCGCCAGCCCTAGGGCACTCAAGCCCCTCACTAGTTCCCTCTTCCGAAATGGCTCCCCACCCATGCAGCCGACACTTCGGGCATTCCCCTCGCCTGCTTGAGGCGCTGTCCAAACTGAGTAGGTGCCGTTCTCCAAGGTGCGTAGGAAACCCATCGAGAAGTGGCAACAATCCGCCCTCAAACCAATCTACCTGAACCTCCCAATCCTATCCCTCCCAATCCCACCTTGATACCATTCTATCACGCCCATCTGACCAAGAACCCGCTCAACGGCAAATATTTCTGAAAAATATTCGGGCACACAACCGTTGCCAGCCATGTGCCCGAAAACAGGATGGATTTTCTGTTAGGAACGGATATTCCGGACTACTTGCGATCGAGGAGTTCGCGAGCCTTCGCCAGCACATTCTCGACTGTAAAGCCGAACTTCTCGGCAAGCACACCATACGGAGCCGACACGCCAAAATGATCGAGTCCGACCACCGCACCGCGGCTAGGGCAGACATAACGCGTCCAACCGAAGGAGGAAGCCGCTTCGACCGCTAGACGACGGCGGCAAAGCGGGTCGAGCACACTGTTCCGGTACGCCTCCGTCTGCTTGTCGAACAGTTCCCAACTCGGCATCGACACCACACGAACATTGACACCTTCCATCCGCTTGGCAGCCTCAAGGCAAAGCGCGACCTCGGATCCGGTGCCTATCAATATCAATTCGGGAGTTCCCGCTGCAGACTGCCACAGCACATAGGCCCCCTTCTCCAGATTCGAGGCCGACGGATAGACCGAACGGTCGAGCACCGGTAGGTTTTGACGCGTCAGCAGCAAAGCCGTCGGGCCCTCCTTGTTGCGCAAAGCAGCCACCCAAGCGGCTGCCGTCTCGGTCGCGTCCGCCGGGCGAATCACCGTGACATTCGGTGTGGCGCGAAGCATCGGCAACTGCTCAACGGGCTGGTGCGTCGGGCCATCTTCTCCAACATAGAAAGAGTCGTGCGTAAAGACGAAAATGGTCGGCGTCTTCTGGAGCGCAGCCACTCTGAGCGCCGGCTTGCAATAGTCGGAGAAGACGAAGAAGGTTCCGCCATAGGCGCGGAACCCGCCATAGACCGACAAGCCATTCATCACAGCCGACATTGCCAGTTCTCGGACACCGTAGTGAATATTCGAACCGCTGAAATCCTCTGCCGACAAACCAGTCGAAGATTTGAGCCAAGTCTGATTACTCGGAGCCAAGTCGGCAGACCCGCCCACGAGTTGGGGAAGAACCGCCTTAAGCGCATTGACCGCCGCACCGCTCGCCGCGCGGGTCGAGAGCGGTTTCGATGGATCGAACTGCGGCAAATGGGATTCCAAATCGGTGGGAAGAAGGTCGCGGCGATGGGCATACCACAACTGGGCGGCGGAAGGATTAGCAGTTTCCCACTCCCGAAAAGCCTTGGTCCAGCGACGGTAGGCACTTGCATTGCGGCGAGCAGTCTTCGCAAACAACTCGCGCACGCCATCGGGCACGACAAATGTAGCATCTGGGTCGAATCCAAGCGCAAGTTTAGCGCCCCGAACCTCTTCGGCTCCAAGCGGGGCACCATGCGAAGCGGCCGTACCGGCCTTTGTCGGCGCACTCTTGCCGATAGTCGTACGGCAGACAATCAGCGTCGGGAGGTCGCTGCGAAGAGACTTACGAATGGCTTTTGCGATATCGTCGTAATCGTGCCCATCGCAAGAAAGGACATTCCAGCCATAACCCTTGAAGCGCAATTTGACATCATCGCTTACCGCAAGGGCTGTAGATCCTTCGATGGTAATGGCGTTGGAATCGTAGAAGAGAACCAGACGATTGAGGCGCAAATGACCGGCCAGCGAACACGCCTCGTGGCTGATTCCCTCCATCAAATCGCCGTCGCCGCAAAAGCACCAGGTACGGTGATCGACCATTCCGGGGAAGCGTGCGGCCATCATCCGTTCGGCCATCGCCATACCTACCGCATTGGCAATACCCTGTCCCAGTGGCCCTGTCGTCGTTTCAACCCCTTCCGTCACGCCTCGCTCGGGATGCCCTGCGCAACATGAGCCCCATTGACGGAAGCTGCGCAGATCATCAAGCGTCACTCGGTACCCCGACAGGTGAAGCAGACTGTAGAGCAACATAGAGCCATGCCCTCCCGAGAGGACAAAGCGATCCCGATTTGCCCACCCCGGATCAATGGGATGGTGGCGAAGGAAATCGAGCCAAAGCACCGTGGCGACGTCTGCAAGTCCCAGAGGGGCGCCGGGATGTCCGGAACGGGCGGCCTCAATGGCATCCATGGAGAGGCATCGAATCGTATTGGCGGCAAGCGCGTAGTCAATGGTAGGCATGATACAAAATCCTTGAGTTTTCCGCTGGAGCGGTTATAATAACGCCTTTGCAAAGCGAAATAAAGACAAATCTTCCTGAGACGCCCTTATGTTTGCCGTATTAGTGTCGATTCTACTCTCCATAGCCGTCGGTTTCGGGTTGGGATACTCCCAAGTGGCCCGCCCGGGATGGTCTATTTTTTGGGGTATTCTGGCATTCCTTGCCAGCCAAGCATCCCTTGGGCTCTTTATGCGAGGTAAAATGCGCCACGCCATGGAGGAAATCCAGCGCATCATGCAGGCGGGGCAACGCAAACTTCAGCACAAGACCGACCTCTGGAAGCGCCGCCCGCCATCCTCACTCAAGCAGGCGCAGGCTGAAATCGCCAAGGAGCAAGCCGCAATGGTCGAGCAGGCGCTAGCCGTGGTCGGGACGCTTCAGCGCTATTATCCTTGGGTGCCCCTGCTTAGCCGCCAGGCCGACACCTTGAAAATGCAGTTTCACTGGCAACTGAAGGAGTTCGACAAGGTCGACGCTCTGTTGCCCCGCGCCATTTGCGCCGATCCTCAGATTATGGCCATCAAGGTCGCGCGGCTCTACCAAACCCACGCCGACGGGCAAACGCTCGATCAGACATTCCGCAAACTGGTGCGCAAACTCCGATACGGACAAGGCGAACTGCTCTACTGCCTCTACGCATGGATTCAACTTAAGAACGGCAATCTCGACGGCGCACTCAAGACGCTCGTTGCGGCTGACGCCAAGATGGAAAGCAAGACCGTCAAACACAACCGCGACCTGCTCGCCAACAACAAGCCGCAGCACTTCTCGCTCGCCGGTCTCGGCGATGCCTGGTATGCTCTTTGGCTCGAAGAACCCAAGGTTCGCCAGCAGCGTATTACCCCCCACCAAGCGAAACGCTTCTTCTGACCGCCATGACACCTGACGAAGCCAAACGGATAAAAGCCCTCGACGCCCTCCATAAAGACATTGCAACCCGTCGTAGCGGCTATCGCGAACGAGCGCTGGCCATTCTGCCACACATCTGCGCCAGTTGCGGGCGCACCTTCGAGGGCAAACGGTTGCGCGAACTTACCGTCCACCATAAAGACCACGACCACAACAACAACCCGCCGGATGGTTCCAACTGGGAGTTGCTCTGCATCTACTGCCACGACCACGAGCATCACAAAGACGCCATTGCCGGATACTACGAGGGCGCCACCGCCAAGCCGGATGAATTGAGCCCCTCAATCTTCTCCCAATTTGCCGGGCTGGACGACTTGCTCCGCCCAAAGGACAAGCCGGACGCCTGAAACCTATGCGCAGTCTTGCCGCAATCCTCACCTTGGCCGTTCTCCCCCTCGTTGCCGAAACCCTCGACTTCGGCAAGCGCTTCCAAATGCCAGATTGCGCCATCAGCCTGCCTAAGCCCATCCACGCTTCCGACTTTCCGCCCCGCATGCCCGTCGTGCGGCGTCTACTCTCCCAACCGGGCAAAAGCGGGACAGATTGCTACCGGGCCGACGAGCTGTGGCTACTCGCCACACTCTGCGGCCAATGGAAAGATGAAGACGGGAACTTTCTCACAATCGCCAAACTCTCCCACCTTCCCCCATCCGCCGGCAAGCCCTATCTGACTTGGGACGAGTTTCGTTCGCAAATCCTTGCCGACACCAACCGAATTCTTCCAACAGATCGCAAAGCCGTCATCGATGCGACCTTTAGGTTTCTCGCCGCGCTAGGTACCCAAAACCGTTCTGCTCATGCCTCCGCACGCCCCGTGGAGATTGCCGCCAATCGCGCCGTATTGGCTGATGCATTCCAACTCGTCACTGCGGACGACAACCTGATTCTCCATCTTGTCCGACCAGCCATGTCCCACCGGGAATCGACCCCGCACGAATGGCTTCTCTTCGCGCTCGAACTCAATCCTGACAAGCGGAATCTTACCCGAGACTGGGAGAACTCGTTTCGCCGAAAGGTAGTCGAACAGATTGCCCGCATCGACAAAATTGAAGACGCTCCCGTTGCGGAAACTGACACCCCTCTACAGGCCTTTGCCCTGCGCTCCATCCGCTACGCGACTCAGTGGCGAGCCATCGAAGGGGAAGACTTTGTGTTGCTGACGGACATTCGAAGCGCCGAGGGACAGGACTTGGCTGAAGCTTATCGCCAACTGCGCCCCCACCTGCAAGACGCCTTTTTTGCGCTTGTCCCCCCCTTCCCGGAATCTGCAAATCGCACTGATTTCATCCGCATCGTCAGCACGAAAGAAGATTATGTCCGCTATCTGGGCGACGATTTGGCTTGGACGGCAGGCGTGTGGCTTCCGCTGCGCCGCGAACTGGTGCTCTCGCTCCGTTCAGACCGAGAGCAGACCCTCGCAACCATCCGGCACGAATCCTTTCACCAATATTTATCCTGGGCGCTAGACGATCAACAGCCTTCGGTCTGGTTCAACGAAGGGCACGCCTCCCTCTTTCAGCATGCGAACTTGACTGCCCAGGAGCCTGTCTATTCCCTCCCTCAATCCGTCCGGGATGGGCTTGACGCCTGCGGGCGAGATTTAGCCACCCGACTCGTCGACCTGCTTCACATGGATTACACCACATTCTACGCTGACAACCCGCGCCTCAACTATGCACTTGCCCACGCCATTGTCCACTATATCCAGTTCGTCGCGCCAGAAAACAAGCGCAGCGTCTGCCGGCAAGCCGTGGTGAACTACCTCAAAACCTTCCACTCGACGCACAATGCCGAGGCTGCGACCCGTGCCGCATTTCGGTCGGAACAGCAGTTTGCCGACGAGTTCGTCAAGTGGTGGGGCAAGTTCCGAAACAAGCGCGGCGATAGCGCCAATCAGTGAAGATAATACTATGTCCTACCGCCCACTCTCACGCCGCGATTTCTGGAAGCGAACCCTGGCTCTTGGAGGCTTGATTTCGGCCTCATCACTCCCCTTGACAGGTTGCCACAGCACCCGATTCCCCAAGCGTGGGCGCTTTGAGAGGCTCTCGCTTGCCTATCACCAGATTTTCTGCGGCGCAACTCGCCCATTCTCCATTCTCCACCTTTCCGACACCCATCTCACCAGCGCTTACCGGGGGGAGCCGGAATATACCAGACGGATGAGTTCCCTGCGTACCGAAACCTTCGGCGGTCGACAGGAGGAGAGTCTTCGAGACTCCCTAGAGTGGGCGCGCACCCATGTTGATTATGTCCTCCACACAGGCGATTTAATCGACTTTCAGAGCCGGGCAAACTTCGATCTTGTCCGCCACTACTTCGGGGACAGCGCAACGGCATTGGGCTGTGTCGGGAACCACGAATATTTACCGGACTGGTGGAGTGTCAAAGAGACTCACGATGAAGCTTTCCGGGCACGCTCCCGCCCGAAAGTCGCGGCGGCGTTCCCCTTTGATATCGACTTTCACGCCCAAACGATCAATGGGGTGAACTTCATTGCGATGGACAATATCTATGGCACCGTCACTCCGGCGCAAGCCAAACGATTTCGCCGGGAAGTTGCCAAGAAACTGCCCATTGTCCTGGCGGTACACTGTCCCTTTTGGAGCGAGGCAATCGGGCGAGCCGACAAGAAGTTCTGGTCTGACCGGAAACTGACCGTATGGTCTCCGACACTCGCACCATACGGCGACTTCCGACGCCAGCAAAGTGACCAGACTACGGTTGATTTCATCCGAGAACTCAAGCAAGAGCCCCTGTTGAAGGGCATCCTAGCCGGGCACCTCCACATTCAAATCTCCGACCGGTTTTCCCCCACTGCTGTGCAGTATGTCGTGGGGGCTAACTTCCTCTACCACGGCCAGGAAATCATCTTTTCTTGAGCCTTAACCCTGGCTCTTCATCTGGAGTCTTACCCATGAATACCTCCCTAACCCGCCGTGAACTTTGCGCGGGTCTACTTGCCGCAACGGCGGCAGGTGGGTGCCGTAGCATCAGCCCGACAAACCGCGCCGAGAATCTCTCGGTCTTCATGAGCGACATTCACCTTTCCGGTGCCGGCGTCCGCACGGGAAACATCGTCCAGCCGACCTACCAGAATGCCCTTTTCGAGCGCGCTGTAGACCAGGTTCTTGCCATGAATCCGCGCCCGGCACGCGTGGTGGTGTTTGGCGATCTCGCGCTCTGGGTAGGCTGGAGCAAAGACTATGAAGCCTCCCTTGCGGGGTTCAACCGTCTGCGTGCCGCAGGGATAGATCTCCATCTGACGCTCGGCAACCACGACCACCGAAAGGTCTTTCTCAAGTACCATCCCGAGAATGCATCCAAGTCCCCCGTTCCCGGGCGCATCACATCGGTCATCGACCTTGGCCGGGCGGACTTGCTTTTGCTCGACTCCCTTAAAGAGACAGGTTCCGGCGAAGGAACGCCAAACGCCGAAGAGGGGGACATTGGTGCGGCGCAATGGACTTGGCTCCAACGGGAGGCTTCGCGCCGGACTCGCCCCTTTTTCGTGGGTGCCCATCACGCGCCGGAGGATCTGGGCTTGAGACGCCAAGTGCGACAATTCCTTGCGGAGACACCCCGTTTTGCCGGATGGCTCCACGGCCACGACCATCGTTGGAGCGAACGCTGGTTCCACAAAGATTGGGAATCCCGCCGTATTCGCCGAGTCGCCGCGCTCCCGTCCACTGGCTGGTGGGGCGATATTGGATTCATGACCTTCGAGACCTTCAGCGACCGCGCCGAACTGCGCATGGCCCCCGGCAATGACTTCTTCTTCCCCTGCCCTCTGAACCCCAGCGAACCGCGCCCCGCCGAGTGGGATGACATCCGACTCGCCCACCAAGACATCCGCTGCGTCTTCCGCTACTGACTGGCACTCGCGCCTGCCTGCCAGGCCACCCAAATTCTAGACACCACTTGAGGCAAATCCTACGCACCGCACGGTTGCGCCGGTACTTACCTTCAGGCCCCATTCGTGCCTATCTGTCCCCCGCGATGTCGGCAGGCGCCATTTTCCCCTTTTGACTGGAAAACCAGGCGCAAGTTTGCTATTCTATTCCCACATTGTTCGTTCCAAGGCGCCATTCGCTTATTGGGACTTTCAACCAATCGTTTCACTGCAACAGGATTGACATGGACTTCTCGACCCTCGAACCCCTTCTCCCCAAACAGAACCTGCGCGACCTCTTCGCAGCCGACCCCGACCGCGCCAAACGCTTTACCGTCAAAGCCGCCGGCTGGACGCTCGACTACTCCAAAAACCTCATTACGCCTGAATTGATGAGCGCCCTCGTCAAAATCGCCCAAGCCGCCGGCGTCAAAGAGTGGATCGAACGGATGTTCACCGGCGAAAAGATCAATGTCACCGAAAACCGCGCCGTCCTCCATACCGCCCTGCGCAACCTCTCCGGCGAGCCCGTTTTCGTCGACGGCAAGGATGTCATGCCCCAAGTCCGTGAAGTCCTCCAGCGCATGGGCGACTTCTCCGACCGCGTGCGCGGCGGCCAGTGGCTCGGCTACACCGGAAAGCGCATCCGCTATGTCGTCAATATCGGCATCGGCGGCTCCGACCTCGGCCCCGTAATGGCGACTGAAGCACTCAAATTCTTCTCCAAGCGCACCATCAAAAACTTCTTCGTCTCCAATGTCGACTCCACCCACATTGCCGAGACCCTCCGCCAAATCAAGGCCGACCAGACCCTCTTCATCGTCGAGTCCAAGACCTTCACGACCCAAGAAACGATGACCAACGCGCGCACCGCCCGCGACTGGCTCGTCAAGCAACTCGGCTCCGAAGCAGCCGTCGCCAAACACTTCTGCGCGGTATCGACCAATGCCGAAGAAGTCGCCAAATTCGGTATCGATACTGCCAACATGTTCGGCTTCTGGGACTGGGTCGGCGGACGCTATTCCCTCCCCTCCGCAATCGGCCTCCCTCTGATGATTTCCATCGGGCGCAAGAACTTCGACAAGTTCCTCGCAGGCTACCACGCCATGGATGTCCACTTCCGCACCAAGCCCCTCAAGAGCAATATGCCCGTGATTATGGCTCTGCTCGGCATCCTCTACAACAATGTCCACAAAGCCGAGTCTTACGCCGTCCTCCCCTACGACCAGTATCTCAGCCGATTCACCGCCTACCTCCAACAGATGGATATGGAATCCAACGGCAAATCGGTCACGCGGGACGGCCAGCGCGTTGCCTGCTCGACCGGCCCCATCGTTTGGGGCGAACCCGGCACCAACGGTCAGCACGCATTCTACCAGCTCATCCACCAGGGCACCAAACTCATCCCCGCAGACTTTATCGGCTTCTGCAAAACCCACAATCCACTAGGCGACCATCACGACAAGTTGATGGCAAACTTCTTTGCCCAGACCCAGGCGCTCGCTTTCGGCAAAACCGAGCAGGAAGTACGCGCCGAAGGCACCCCCGAAAACCTCGTTCCGCACAAGGTCTTCAAAGGCAATCGCCCAACCAACACCCTTCTGGCAGACGACCTCACCCCCAAGACCCTAGGCGCATTGATTGCCCTGTACGAGCACAAAGTCTTCGTCCAAGGCGTCATCTGGAACATCTTTTCCTTCGACCAGTGGGGTGTGCAACTTGGCAAAGTCCTTGCTGGAAAAATCCTCCCCCAGTTGGCCGACGCCACCCGTCCGCTCAATCACGACTCCTCCACCAACGCCCTTATCGCCTACTACCGGGCTCACAAATAGACATGACCCAACTCCAATCAGCACAAGCGGGGATTCTCACGCCGGCGATGGCTACTGTCGCCCAAGCCGAAGGGGTCGACCCCGATTTGGTCTTAAAGGAAATCGCCGCCGGTCGGGCTGTCATTCCCTTGAACCCCAACCACCGCAATGCAAAGCCGGTCGGGGTCGGTCGTATCTTCACCACCAAGATCAACGCCAACCTTGGCCGCTCGCCGGATCGTTCGGGCAAAGGCGACGAATTGGAGAAACTCCAAGTTGCCCTCAATGCCGGAGCAGATTTCGTCATGGATCTTTCGGTCGGAGCGGAGGTCGCGGAAATCAGGCAGGGCATGCTGGACAATAGCCCGGCTCCGCTTGGCACCGTTCCCGTCTACGAGACGCTGTCCCGAATTGCCGGCGATATTCCCGTACTCAACCCCGACTTACTCCTGCAGGTCATTGAGGAGCAAGCACGACAAGGTGTCGACTTCATGACCCTTCACGCAGGGCTGTTGCGCGAGCACATTCCCTTGGCGGTCAAACGCAAGTTGGGCATCGTCTCGCGGGGCGGCGCTATTATGGCTGAGTGGATGCAGAAGACCGGATTGCAAAATCCACTCTACACTCGTTGGGACGAAGTGCTGGACATCCTTGCTCGCTACGATGTCACTGTCTCGCTTGGTGATGGGTTGCGTCCCGGGTGTCTCGCAGACGCTTCCGACGCCGCCCAATTCGCTGAACTCGATGTGCTTGGCGACCTCTGCCGAAAAGCCAAAGCCAAGGGCGTCCAGGTAATGATTGAAGGTCCCGGGCATATACCCTTCAATGAAATCCAGATGAATATGGAGCGCCAGCAGAAAGTATGCGATGGAGCTCCCTTCTATGTGCTTGGGCCCGTCGTTATTGATTGTGCCCCAGGCTATGACCATATTGTCTCCGCAATCGGAGCGACCGCAGCAGCGACCTACGGGGCATCCCTGCTTTGCTATGTCACTCCTGGCGAGCACCTGGGGCTGCCAGACGCACGAGAGGTGCACGAAGGATGTATCGCTTACAAAATTGCCGCTCACGCAGGGGATGTCGCCCGAAAGCTTCCCGGGGCCCGGCTCCGTGACGATCGTATCTCCGATGCAAGGGCTCGGTTTGATTGGGAGGCTCAGTTCCAAGAGGCCCTAGACCCTTGCGGGGCTCGTGTTCGCTGGCAGAGAACCCATACGACCGAGACAACCGACGACCACTGCACTATGTGCGGCAAGGTATTCTGCGCCGTTCGGACATCCCTCCGCATCAAGCAAAGCCATCGCGACTAGACATGAGTTCTCCCCTTCCCGAGTTGTTTGGCGGCACGCCTCCCCCGCTCTTTCTCCAGCAGGACTATACGATTCGCTCCTACGAGTGCGGAGGCGATTTCACGCTTTCGCCTCTGTCATTGTTGAACTATCTGCAGGAGATTGCAGGCGTGCACGCCAACCAAATCGGCGTGGGAATCGGCGGACTTCAAGAGAAGGGATTGACCTGGGTCTTGGTGCGCATGCACCTCGCCCTCCTGGCTCCGCTTCCTCGATGGGGCTCATCGCTTCTTGTGACGACTTGGCCTAGCGGAGCACGCGGTGCCTTGGCGGCGACAAGAGACTTCCATGTCGCGGCGTCTGACGGGAAAACCCTTGCGGAGGCAAACAGCGAATGGTTGATTCTCAACCGTGAGACACTTCGCCCTGTTCGACTTCCTCCGGATATCTTGTCCTTGGCGCCACACGACACGCCACGCGTTCACCTCCCCCCAAAGCCGGCTATTCAGGTGAATGGTGCGCCCATTGGACAAGCAATCTTTCCCGTCCGCCATACCGATCTCGACCAAAATAATCATGTCAACAATGTCCACTACAGCGAGTGGGCGTTCGAGTCGCTCCCAACCGAATGGCGGGGGCGTATCCTAAATGGGCTACAGGTCTCCTTCAAAGATTCAGCGCATTGGGGCGATGTTATCTCTTCAGAGACTTCCATTGTCGGAACAGGCACGCTTTTGCACCGAGTTGCCGATGCAAAAAATCCCAATCGACTGTTTGCCGAAGTCGTTTCCATCTGGTCGGAATAGCCATGAGTTTGCGTGCAACCTTTCTCGGCACGGGCACATCTGTTGGGGTGCCGATGATTGGCTGCTCTTGCCCTGTCTGCCGTAGCAAGGACGCCCGCAATGTCCGGAGCCGAAGCGGCTTTTATGTCCAGACCGATTCGCACGCCTACCTTATCGACACTTCTGCCGACCTGCGCCTGCAGGCCATTGCCAACGGCATCACTCGTGTCGAGGCATTGCTCTATACCCACTCCCACGCAGATCACATTCTCGGGCTCGACGATGTCCGGCGGTTCAACACGCTCCTAGGCAATCAGGTTATCCCCCTTTACGCGTGTCCAGAGACTTTGGCGGAGATACAGCGAACCTTCAACTATATCGGAAAGGTGCCCAAGGACGGCCTCTTCCGCGCGCTTATCGATTTCCGGGCCATAGCCGAAGAACCGTTCGACCTGCTTGGCACCCTCGTGACTCCCATACGCGTCCGCCACAACGGTGTCACACACGGTTATCGGATTGACTGGTGCGGACGATCGTTGGCATACATTCCCGACTGCAAGGAGATTCCGACGGAGGAACTGGAAAAACTTAGCGGCCTTGATGTGCTAGTCATCGACGCACTGCGCTACCGGGTTCACAAGACTCATTTCAGCGTATGGGAAGCCTTGACTGCCATCCGACGGCTCCAACCCAAAAGGGCCTTTCTGACGCACCTCTGCCACGACATCGACCATAGCCTGCTCCAGTCCGTACTGCCACCAACCGTTTCGCCGGCTTATGATTCGCTGACCATTGAACTCTAAAGGAGCCGAACCATGCGCTTCCTGAAATTCTGCCTGTCTGTTCTGCTCGTTTTCGTCTGCCAGATACTAGCCGGCGAGACAGTCCATCCACTCTCACTGGCCATCGATCTGCCGCAGGTGGACTACATTCTAGGCGAGCCGATTCCCGTAGAGGTGACTATTCTCAACCAATCCACGGAGCGTGCCGTTTTCGGCGTTTCTGGCAGTTCAGACAACCTAGTTCTCGAACTCCGTCACGCGCAAAACAAGCGTCAACTTGCCCCGGTTGGCACCGCTCGGCTCTTCACCAAACCAACCACCATCATGCCGGGGCAGACCTATGCGACCAGCGTCAATCTGCTCGACTTTGCCCAGATTGAGGGCGGCGCGAAATACATTCTCTCGGCAGTTCTGATTTCCGGTTCAGTCCAGTACACGACCAAGCCACTGGCCGTTAGCGTCGTCCCGGGGATTCCCCTAAAAACCGGCACCCAGCTTTTCGCCACCGCAGCCGGTCTGCAGCGGGTTTTCACCCTTGTCTACTGGCCCCGAAACCGTATGGAGGAACTCTTTCTTCGTATCGAAGACCCCAAGCGGAACAAGCGGTGGGCAACCATTCCGCTCGGCACAGTCCTGCGCCACGCCCCGCCCAAAATCGACATCTCCCCCGAGGGAGAAGTCTCCGTCCTCCACCGCTCTACCCAGTACCATTACAACCGAACTCTGCTCTGGTCGCTACCCAATGAGATACTAATCCGCTCCCGCGACCGCATTCGCGACCCAGACAACGCGATGGCCGCCCGCATCTCCAATCTCGAACCAGACATTCGGGCCATCGCCGAGAAGAATCTTCCCGAAGACGAACGCCGCAAACTCCCCGAAAACCGCGCAACAAAGAAGTATCTTCCTCCGAGGCACCAAGAGCAATGAACTGCCAGCAACCTCTTTTGCAGTTGGGTTGGTCTGACGACGATCTGCCCCAAGCCGTAGCCGAAGCCTGCCTCTCGGCCGGGCAGACCCTCGCGACAGCCGAATCCTGTACCGGCGGGCTAATTGCGGCAGGACTAGTCTCCGTTCCCGGCATCTCGTCGATTTTCCCCGGCGGCATCGTCTCCTACGCCAACGAAATCAAACGCGATGTGCTGGGCGTCGACGCCGAGGTGCTCGAAACCTTCGGCGCAGTCAGCAAAGAGACCGCTCTTGAGATGGTCACGGCGGCCCGGAAACGCTTTAGGACGACAGCCGCCATCGCCACCACCGGCATCGCCGGCCCCGACGGTGGAACCCCCGAAAAGCCCGTCGGACTTGTCTACATCGCGACGGCAGCCGAAGGCCGCCGCACACGCATTACCCGCCACCACTTCTCCGGCGACCGCGCCGCCGTCAGGCGCCAGGCGACCGCCGAAGCCCTCTGGCAGTTTTTGCGGCTTTTATACTAAGGTTAGGGAATGGAACCTGCCTACTCGCTTCCCCGCGTCATACGCTTCTTCGTCCCGCTGGCGTTGCAAGCTATGTCGCAATGTCTTACCTACCCGTTGATCGCGGCCATCGTCTCCGCCGATGGCGCGACCGGATTTATGCAACTGGCGGCCCTTGCCCAAGGACACAATACCATGTTCCTGCTGGGCGCGCTCGGATTCGGACTGGTCACCACCGGAATGATTTTCGCCCGCGATCGGGTTGGGGCGCAACAATTCCGTCGGGTCAACTTCACCCTCGCGGCAATCGTCGTGGCGCTCCATGTGCTCGTTTCACTCCCGCCGATCGCCCGACTCGTCTTCCAACAGTTGATGGGCCTGACGCCCGACATGGCCGAAATCACCCGCAAGACCCTGCTCATCTCCGCCATCCCCCAATTCTTCTTCTTTTGCCGCAATGTTCCCCTCGTCCAACTCCTCAACGCCCGCAAGAGCGCCGAAGCCAACTTCGCCACGCTGACCCGCCTAGCCCTCACCCTCTCGCTCATCCCCCTTTGCATCCGCTTGCACCTGACCGGCTGGCTTTGGGGCAACATCGCCTTCGCCATCCCTGTCGGCATCGAATGGGCTCTGACCCAATGGCTCGCGCGCGAACCGACCCGCTCACTCCCCCAAGGCACAGGCACTTCCGGCACCGCCCTTGAGCAACTTCTCTTTACCCTCCCCGTCTCACTCGGAGGAGTCTTCATCACCGGTTCCGCCCTCATCGTCAGCTCATTCATCGCCCGCACACCAGACATGAAAGTCATGCTCGCCGTGCACACCGTAGCCGTTGGCATACTCAGCCCGGTCTGCATGGCGGCAATCCGATTCCAGGCCGTGACCATAGCCTTCCCCCCTCGCGACGAAAAGGACTTCCGCCTGATGCGCTGCGCCCTCCTGATTGGGGGGATTCTCTCCCTCATTCCCCTCGCCTTCGCGACATTCACGCCCCTCTCCCGCTGGTACTTCCTGACCGTGCAGAACCTTCCCCCAACCGCCGCGCCAATGGCCAAATGGGCCGTTCTGCTGGTCTGTCTGCTGCCCCCTGTCCAGGCTCTTCGAGGCCACGCCGAAGGATTGGCCGCGCTCCAAAAACGCCCAGCCGTCATCCTCTGCGGACAAAGCGTCTACCTCGCCGCATTGGCCACCACCTGCCACATTGAACTGAACCTCGGAGTCCGCGGATGCGTACTCGGCGTCATCGCCATCTTCTTCGGACAACTGATGGCCTTTGCCACCATCCGCATCTCCCTTTGGACAACCGCTCAAGAGCAACGCCAAGCCCCTCATGAACCGAATCATCTACACTGCTGACGAATGCCTTGACAGCGGCATCCGCCTGACCGGGCAACGCGCTGAGCACATTCGCACCATCCTTCACGCCACACCGGGCAAACCACTGAAAGTCGGGCTCCTCAATGGCGCTATCGGAATCGCCACCGTCCGTTCAATCGAATCCAACGGTACCGTTTGGCTCGAAAAACCAAACGATTCCGCCCCATCGCTACGCCCCTGGTTTGACTTAATCCTAGCCCTTCCGAGACCAAGAGCAGTCAAGCGCCTGTTGCCGCAGTTGGCCACGATGGGAGTACGAAAACTCCACCTTGTTAGGGCGGCGAAAGTCCCCAAAAGTTACTTCGACTCCCCATGCCTCAAGCCTGATTCCATACAAACCCTGTTTATCGAGGGCCTAATGCAGGCCGGCACGACCATCCTTCCCGAATGTACCATTTCATTGGCACCATTCACGCCGGAAGATTACCCGTCGGACGGGCTCCGCCTGCTTTGTCACCCAGGGCATCCCAAACCACTTCCGCCTCCCCGAGAAGAGCATCTACCCCTTCTAGCGATTGGTCCGGACGGCGGTTGGACCAATGAAGAAATCGACCGTTTCCATACTGCCGGCTTCATCGACTTCTCGCTAGGGAGCCGCCCCTTGAGAACCGATACGGCTTGCATCGCCCTTACGGCGGTCCTGCAGGATCGCCTACTTCAAGGAGTTCCCCGTGAAAATCATCTGTGACCGCAATCTCCCCTACGCAAAAGAGGCCTTTTCCACTCTTGGAGATGTCTCCATTATGGACGGTCGATTGATCCAGCCCAAGGATTTGACCGACACCGAATTGTTGATTATCCGCTCCACCTGCAAAGTCAACCGCACATTGCTAGAGCAATCCGCCGTGCGCTTTATCGGGTGCGGCATCATCGGAACCGATCATCTCGATATTCCCTACCTCAAGGAGCGTGGGACGCCTTGGGTTTCCGCCCCGGGATGCAATGCCGAAAGTGTGGCGACTTATGTCACGGCGGCGCTACTGCTTCTGGGACGGCCATTGGAAGGTTTGACGCTGGGGGTTGTCGGAGCCGGGAATGTCGGGAGCCGCGTCGCAAGGAAAGGTCGTGCGTTGGGATTGCGGGTGCTGGAGAACGACCCCCCGAGGCAAAACAACTCTTCTGACGAGGAAGCTCAAAGTTTTGTCGGCTACGACACCATCCTAGCTGAATCTGACATCATTACCTACCATGTGCCGATGGTCAGGGATGGCGCATGGCCCACTTGGCACCTGCTTGACGGGGCCGCGATTGCCCGTATGAAGCCTGGCGTGGTGCTGTTCAACGCGGCCCGCGGAGCCGTTGCGGATACGGATGCACTCATCAATGCTCGGCGTAGCGGAAAGGTGTCGGCACTGGTGGTGGATTGTTGGGAGGGGGAGCCTTTGGTGCGTACGGATCTGTTGCCACATACCTTGCTTGCCACGCCGCACATTGCCGGCCATTCGTTTGAAGGGAAGGTCAACGGAACCCGCCAAGTCTACCAGGCTGCCTGCCAATTCCTAGGCGTCAAGGCAAGTTATGATTTCCATCTTCCGCCGCCGCCGGTGCCTGAGATTGCGCTTAATGCCAAGGGCCGGCCGGATGAAGCGGTGCTGAGGGATTTGGTCCACGCGGTCTATCCGATTCTCGCGGATGATGCCCGTTTCCGCGCCGGATGCGTAGGCGATGCGGCGTCCAGAAGACGGGCATTCGACTTTATGAGGGGACATTACCCCGAGTCTCGTCGGCAGTTTGAAACGACGCGCGTGATGCTTTCGAATGCATCGGACTCATTGTGCCGGAAGGTTGCCGGACTTGGCTTCGAGTTGGTCTAATCTATGGTTGAATCCTCTTCTGTGCCCAGTTGTCTTCCGGAGATTTTGGCACCAGCCGGGGAGTTGATTTCGCTCCAGGCGGCACTTGATGCAGGTTGCGATGCGGTCTATCTGGGGATTGACTGTTTCAGTATGCGCCAAATGGCGGCAAAGGGATTTTCGCTTGAGAATCTGCCAGAAGCCGGGGCTCGTTGCCACGAAGCCGGGCGGAAGCTCTATCTAACGCTCAATACTATCGTCTTCGAGGATGAAACGGCACATTTACGGGATGTGGTCGAGCGGGTAAAACCGCATATCGATGCGGCCATTGTTTCGGACTGGGCGGCTATTGCGATTTGCCGTGCGGCTGGGGTGCCGTTCCACTGTTCCACGCAGATGTCCTGCGCCAATTCGCTCTCGGCTAAGTTTCTCAAATCTATGGGTGCGGAGCGGGTGGTGTTGGCCAGGGAGTGCACGCTTGGGGAGATACGGCGCATCGCGGCGGAAGCGCGGATCGAGACGGAAATCTTCGTACACGGTGCGACCTGCGTAGCCGAGTCGGGGCGTTGTTTTCTGTCGCACGAGGCGTACGGGCGTTCGTGCAACCGGGGGACTTGCCTGCAACCCTGCCGGCGCGAATACCACATCAGCGAGGTTCGGAAAGGGCGTGATGCGGAGGCGGAGTTCGTGGTCGGGACGGGGTATGTTCTCTCGGCGCGAGACCTTTGCAGTCTGCCGTTTCTGGATCAGGTCTGGCAAGCCGGCGCGGCCTCTTGGAAGATAGAGGGTAGGGCGCGAAATGCCGACTATGTACACACGGTGGTCTCGGCCTACCGAAGGGGGCGTGATGCGTTGGCAAAAGGGAGCTGGGCAGCGCACCTCGGGCTCGAACTACAAGGGCTCTGCGAGAGGGTCTACCACCGCCCATTCGGCCAATCGCTCTTCAACGGGCGCCCTGGAGTCGACCAGTTCACCGAGGACGACCGGAACATGGCCAAGACCCTCAAACTCAACCTCGGTGTCGTCCGGAACTACTACGCCAAGCCCTCCATCGCCGAGATTCTCGTCCAGGATCACCTGCTTCGCCCCGGCGCGCGCCTCTCCATACAAGGGCCGACAACCGGACTGGTCGAGTTCGATGCAGAGGAACTGCGCCAGGACGAACGAAGCCTGGAAGAGGTGCCACCTGGACAATGGTGCACCCTTCGAGTTCCCCGTAAAGTCCGCCTCAATGACCGTGTCTTCCTGGTCGTGCGGAATCCAAACACCTTCGAGGGCAATTCCTTACAACCACCGCCCGACCTTCCTGCGTAGGATGCTCCTCCGCTCCTGCCTACCTCAGTCCCCCAAAGATACCCACCTCCGACGAGCCGTCCCAACCGCCCTGCGCCCCCCCTCGCCGAGTCTCGACCGGTGAAACGATTCTTCTTTATTTATGGGGGCGTTCGTGTTATAATTGTGCCTTCATGAGCAACGCCCCCACACAGTTCGATTTCTGGTACGCCGTCAATAACACGGCTATCGTAATCCCTCCGCGCCGCCATCTTGAGACATTCGGCAACACCTTGATCAACTATGTGCTTGTCTCCGAATTGATGGACTGCGTCGGCAAAGTACGCATCCGAACCGGGCGCTTCAACGCCTACCCGCCGCGTATTATGCTCCCCGAAGAGTACGCCACCATCGTCGCCGAAGGATTCGGTGACGAGGCGCGCAAGTACCTTGACTGGCTTCGCGACCACGAAGACCAGGTGCGCCTCCTCCAATATGGCTACACCCTCAAGCAGCAAACACTCTCCGAGACAATCGTCACCGACAGTATCGAAAATGTCCTAGATCGCATCGCCCACGACGAACACCTCCAGAACGATCCCTTCAGCGCGCTCGTCAAAGGCGTCGACAATCCTTGGGATGTCTGCATCGTCAAACTCTTCCGCCAGGTCGTCTGCAACTCCGTCCGCGACAACCTGCGCGAACTCGACAGCCACCGTCTCTTCGAACTGCGCGATGGCCTCCCCGCAGCCGTCCGGGACGAAATCGACCAGGCATTCGCAGCCGCAGAAAAAGACCCCACCCTCGTCAAGCCGCTCGGCAAAATGCTCAAGCAGCGCGGGCTCTTCGACCGATTCCAAGACCGCTTCTTCGCACTATTCAGAAAGTAGACCGACCATGATGACACTCACCGAAAAGATCCTCGCTCGGGCGGCAGGCCTCCCCGCAGTCAAGCCCGGCGACAACATTTGGGTTAAAGCCAATGTCCTCCTGACCCATGATGTCTGCGGCCCTGGAACAGTCGGCGTCTTCAAGCGCGAATTCGGTGCAAACGCCAAGGTTTTCGACAAAGAAGGTATCGTCATCATCCCCGACCACTACATCCATACCGCCGACGCAAAGGCTCACCGGAATGTCGACATCATGCGCGAATTCGTGCGCGAACAAGCGTTGCCCTACTTCTACGATCCGGCAGACAAGACCTACTCGGGCGTCTGCCATGTCACACTCCCCGAAGAGGGCCATGTCCGCCCGGGAGAGGTCATCTTCGGAACCGACTCCCACACCTGCACCCACGGCGCACTCGGAGCCTTCGCAACCGGCATCGGCAATACCGATGCCGGCTTCGTGATGGGGACTGGCAAACTCCTAGTCAAAGTCCCAGAAACCATCCGCATCATCATTGACGGCGAACTTCCGCCTCGGGTAACAGGCAAGGA
Organism: Kiritimatiellia bacterium; assembly: GCA_034178815.1. Classification (GTDB taxonomy): domain Bacteria; phylum Verrucomicrobiota; class Kiritimatiellia; order RFP12; family DVOR01; genus JAXFQS01. The sequence goes on from JAXFQS010000157.1 coordinate 28,768, forward strand.
CATCATCCTGCGCGTCATTGGCGATATCGGTGTCGATGGAGCCACCTACTGCGCAATGGAGTTCTCCGGAACCGCCATTGAAGCCCTCTCGATTGAAGAGCGCATGACCATCTGCAACATGGCTATCGAGGCAGGAGGCAAAAACGGCATCATCAATCCCGACCAGAAAGCCATAGACTATGTCAAGGCTCGGACGGGCAAGCCATTCACGCCCCTTTATGGCGATGCCGATGCCCCGTGCTTGAAAACCATTCGCTACGATGCGGCTACCTTCGTTCCCTGCGTCGCCTGCCCCCATCTGCCCGGCAACTATGCGGCAGCGGCAGAGAAAACAAACATCAAAATCGACCAAGTCTATATCGGCTCCTGCACCGGCGGAAAGATAGAAGACTTCCTGATGGCTGCCCAAGTCCTCGACGGCAAGCGCGTATCCGTCCGGACTTGTCTTGTCCCCGCAACCTGCAAAGTCGCACACGCCATCGACACCTTAACCATCAATGGCCGCACACTCCATGAAATCTTCGATGCCGCCGGATGCGAGCCCTTGGCCAAGCCCTCTTGCGCCGCATGCCTAGGTGGACCGGTTGATACCTTTGGCCGCACCAAAGGCAATGAAGTGGTAGTCTCCACAACCAACCGAAACTTCATTGGGCGCATGGGATCCAAAGACTCCCAAATCTACCTGGCGTCCCCCTACACGGCTGCCGCCTCGGCCATTGCCGGCCACATCGCCGACCCTCGCTAACCAATTCCTTTTCCACGGAGCCGACTCAGATGAACACCATCACTGGCAAAGTTTATGTTCTTCAGGACAATATCGACACGGACCTCATCATTCCCGCCTGCTACCTGAATCTCGTGCCGACAATCCCGGAGGAGTATCGCAAGCTGGGATCCTACGCCTTGGCAGGTCTGCCCGAGGATCAAATCAAATTCGCCAGCAATCCCGACGGCACGACGCCCTACGCAATTGTAATTGCCGGGCGCAACTTTGGTTGCGGTTCCAGCCGCGAACATGCACCTATCTGTCTTGGCGCGGCCGGTGCGAAAGCGGTTGTCGCGGAGAGTTATGCGCGGATCTTTTTCCGCAATGCCGTGGCCACGGGTGAGGTCTACCCGTTGGAGTCGGAGGTGCGCTTGTGCGATGCGTTTGCTACTGGCGAGGAGGCGACAATCGACCTTGAGGCGAATACGATTGTTCGTTTGCGGGACGGGCAGGTCTTTGCCTTGAAACCGGCCGGTTCAGTCGCACCGGTCATCGCTGCTGGCGGGCTGTTTGCCTACGCCCGGGAGCAAGGGATGATCAAGCGGTAGTTGATTCATTGGGAGCCGGGATGCAAGCGCGACAGACGAAAATCGTAGCCGTGGCGAACCAAAAGGGGGGCGTTGGGAAGACGACCACTGTGGTCAATCTGGCGGCTTCTTTGGCGGCTATGGGGCGGACGGTTCTGATCATCGACTTGGATCCTCAGGCTAACGCAACCAGTGGTCTTGGGGTAGCGCCGCAGCCGGGGAAGAGTCTCTATCCCGTGTTGCTGGGGGATGCTCCAATCGGGGAGATTATTACCGGCACGCCGATTGAGAATCTCAATATTATTCCCTCCGAACTCGACCTTTGCGGGGTTGAGATTGAGATTGCACGCCGGGGAAACCACTTGGCCGCGGTTCGGGATGCTTTGTCGCCTGTCCGCCAGTCGGGTGTGTTCGACTATATTCTACTGGACTGTCCTCCCTCTTTGGGGATTCTGATGACTTCTGCGATTGCGGCGGTCGACAGCGTGTTGGTGACGATGCAGTGCGAGTATTACGCGATGGAGGGGTTGAGCACCATCACGGGGAAGATTCTCGAACCGTTCCATCTGCCGCTTGAGGGCATTCTGATGACGATGTATGACGGCCGGACGAATCTTTGCGCGGAGGTGGTTGCGGAGGTGCGCAACCATTTCGGGGAGAAGGTTTACGAGACGGTCATTCCTCGCAATATCCGCATTGGTGAAGCGCCCAGTTTCGGGCAACCGGTAGTCACCTACGATCCGGCGGGCAAGGGGGCTCAGGCGTACCGCGCTTTTGCGCAGGAGTTTGACGCTAGGGCTCGCAAGGTTTGAGGTCTGAATGCGCCTTGCCTGTAGCCGCTATGCCTTGATTACCGCATTGCTGTTGTGCATCGGTCAGGCACTGGGGGCAACGGTCGAACCGCGCAGGCAGATACCCGACCCAAGCCTAACAACGCGCCAGCGCACCGCCCCGGACACTGCGCAAGGATGTCCACTTCGACAGCCGCACTGGATAGATGTGCTGTTGCTGCAGGTGTGGTTGGATCGGCACAACTTTTCGTGCGGGTCGATAGATGGTGTATTTGGGGCAAAGTCGATTGCGGCATGGCAAGCGTGGCAAAAAGCCTCTTCTAATGAGCCTTTTCCAATGGAGGAGTTAGCCGCCGATTGGCTGCTGACTTCGCATACGGTCACCCAAGAGGACTATGCGGCTCTGGTCGACATTCCGGCGGCGTGGGAGGCTCGGGCAAAACTACCAACGATGGGGTTTGAATCCATAGCAGAACTGGTTGCAGAAGATTACCACCTTTCCCCCAAAGCGTTGGCACGACTGAACCCCAATGCTACATTCCCCAATCCCCCAGTCGGAACGGTCTTGATAGTCCCCGACACGAAAAATGTCGCCCTTGAACCTGCCGCGCGCCTGGAGATTGATTTGAACCGCTTTGCCCTCTCCGCCTACGATGCCACAGGCCGCCAAATTGCCCATTTCCCGGTCTCGATTGCGCGAAACCGTTCCAAGCGACCCGAAGGTGCCTTGAGCATCGAAACCATTGTTCCCGATCCGAATTACCTTTATGACCCCGCGAACTACGGCAATCCGCCCGGCGAGCGAAAACAGGTCATTCCGCCGGGGCCGAACAACCCCGTCGGCGTCGTCTGGTTCGGGCTCAATCTTCCGGGCTACGGCCTGCACGGTTCCCCCCACCCCGAGACCATCGGGAGGGCGGAGTCAAAGGGGTGCTTCCGGCTCAACAACTGGAACGCCCTCAAACTGTTGCAGATGATTCGTCCGCACACGCCACTCTCTGTCCACTGATTCCAACAACCCCGATTCCCTGCATACCATGAACAAAACCATCACCAAGATTCTCGTCGTCAACGCCGGTAGTTCCTCGCTCAAGTACATGCTCTTCAATATTGCAAACGAGAAGATGCTCGCAAAAGGCATCGTCGAGCGAATCGGCACGCCCAAGGCCAGCATCAGTTACCAGCGCACCGGCGATGCCAAAATCACGAAACAAATCCCCGCCAACGACCACACCCAAGCCGTCCAAGCCGCTGTCGGATGCCTCATCGATCCCGAAATCGGCGTTCTGTCCTCTGTCACCGAAGTCGACGCCATTGGCCACCGCATCGTCCACGGCGGCGAACGCTTCTCCCAGCCTGTCGTCGTGACTGAGGAGGTCAAGAGCGGTATCAACGCCATCGCCCCGCTTGCCCCCTTGCACAACCCCGCCCACTTGCAGGGTATCCGCGCCTGCGAAGCAAACTTCCCCGGAGTGCCCAATGTTGTGGTCTTCGATACCGCTTTCCACCAGACTATGCCCGACACCTCCTACCTCTACGCCCTGCCGATGAAATGTTACAAAGACTACGGCATTCGCAAATACGGCTTCCACGGCACCTCACACAAATATGTCACCCAGAAAGCCGCCGAAATGCTGGGCAAGCCCCTCGACCAAGTCAACCTGATTACCTGTCACTTGGGCAACGGCTCCTCAATCACAGCCGTCAAGAACGGAAAATGCTTTGATACCTCCATGGGTCTGACGCCCCTTGCCGGGCTCGTGATGGGGTCTCGCTGCGGCGACCTCGACCCCGCTGTCGTCTTCTACCTCGCCAAACAGGGTATGACGCTAGAGGCAATCGACACGATGTTCAACAAGGAAAGCGGGCTCCTAGCCCTCTCCGGCACCGGCTCCGGAGACATGCGCGAACTGGTCAACGCCGCCCAGAATGGTTCCACGGAAGCCAAGCGCGCACTCTCCATCTTCGGTCAGCGTGCCGCCATGTATGTCGCCGGGTACTATGCCATCCTCGGCGGCGTCGATGCCATCATCATGACCGGGGGGATTGGCGAAAACTCCCTCGACGGCCGTGCCGAAATCGTCAATCGCCTCAAGGCCCTAGGGTGCGATCTCGATGACGAGCGCAACGAAAAGACGCTCTATGGAGCCGCCGGAAGGATTACCACCGATAACTCCAAAATCCCCGTCTATGTCATCCCGACAAACGAGGAACTGATGATTGCGCGAGAAACCCTTGCCACGCTGAGCAAGTAGCGGCAAAAGCGTCCTCCTCTGCTTCTCGCCGAGGGGGCTGTGGGCCGCAGGCATCCGACTCGATGGTGGCAGGCGCATGCCACATTCACTAGACCATAATCTCTGGGAAATTGGTGAGCCGCCACAAGTCACAACTTGTAAGCCAAACTCGATGCGGTAATGGGCTCTCAGCCCCCGCCAAAACCAACTCTCGCCTAAACAAAAGGGGAGTGCGGCAAACGCACTCCCTTTCGTTTAGGTAGCGCCAAGCGGCAAGAAATTGAAGGCGGGCGCACTCCCAAAACGGAACAAAACACTGCTAAAATTCCCCAATTTTCGTGCCATTCAGTCCCTTCACAAGAAATCGGCAGCTACAGTGCGTTTTTAGCATTGACTTATTTGTAGTTTTGCGCGAAAATAAAGGGGTTTTCATGTTAGGATATGTGATATGCAGAGCCTTCTCAACCACTTGCGCCAACTTCAGGATTTGGTCCTCATTCGCGACGAGCATCGAGCCGCGGGGGACGGCTCCCACATGGAGCGCCTAAACGATTCCATTGACGCATTGACCGACAAACTTCCGCCAGATGTCCGCTCGCTCTACATGCGGCTCTACAAGAAAGACCATGTAGTCATCGCGCCCGTCTACAATGGTTCCTGCACGATTTGCGGCATGCGTTTGCCGATTAGCCAGTTGCAGGCGGTGCGCCTCAACAAAGAGTTGCAAAGTTGCCCAAGTTGTGCCCGAATTCTTTGCGAAGAACCGGATGCGCCCCATTCAATCAGCGAAGTCCCCGAAACCCGCCCATCGCCACGAAAGCCTGGGATCTCCCGCTTCTCCGCCGAATGCCTGATGCTCCCCCAAATGGATGTCTCTTCACGGGATGAGGCTATTGCGCGCCTCTCGAACCTGATGGAGCGGACGGGATTCGTGAAAGGTGCAGACAAGTTGACTACCTTGGCCTTGGAACGGGAGGCGGTCTTGAGCACTGCGATTGAATATGGCATTGCCTTTCCCCATGTGCGCGGTGTTGAAGGTGGAGGCTTGACGCTAGCTCTTGGGGTCACTCGCGAGCCTATCGTATGGGGCGATGCAGAGGAGAAAGTCCGAATTATTCTCTTCATCACGATTCCAACTGCGGTTAGTGCCTTCTACCTGAGACTGATGTCCGGATTGACCGAGTCGCTTCTCAAGAACGCAAACCGCGAGGCGCTTCTGAATGCCGAGACGCCTGAACAGCTGTGGAAAGCGTTGGTCAAGGCAACTCGCTATACCATCCGCTAGCCGCTCCTCTGGTTGGCAGGCTTCATCTCGCCGCGTTGGACTGCCTCTCAATGTTGGAACTTTCGCCAAGAGCCTTTTGTGGAGTTTTGCGCTTGCGGGAACCGCAAGTTGGTATCTTGGGAAGTTGCCCTTATTTGGCTAACCTCCGTCTGTGAGGTATGATTAAGACCGCCAAGTGACAAAGCGCCGCCCTCGTGGATTCACAAGATTGCTACCGCATCTTGATTAGGTGTGAAATCGTAGATAGGGCCTTGTAACAGGACATCTATCGGCTTGAATCTTGGGGTGCCCCCTTATATGAGAGGGATAGACATTTGAGGAGGTGATATGGATTTGCCGCTAGTCTCGACCTATAGGGTTCCGTATGCCGACACAGATCAAATGGGCGTAATTTACTACGCCAACTATCTGGAACTTTTCGAGCGGTCGCGCAATGAGATGCTCCGGGGGTTAGGCATCACCTATCGGGAACTTGAGGCTTGGGGATTTGCGTTGCCTGTGCTTGAATCCTATGTCAAGTACCATGCACCGGGACGATATGACGATTTGCTCGAACTCCATGCGGCTTGCACCGAATACCGCGGTGTCCGCTTGAAGGTCTCGTGCGAAGTTAGACGAGACGGACAACTTTTAGCAGAAGGGTACACAATCCACGCCTTCGTCGACAAAAAACTCCGCCCCGTACGACCGACAACCGAGGTGCTAACCCGCCTCGGTCTGCTTCCTAACGCCTGACTACCCCTAAGAGCCCTCTTTGTAGTTGCCCGTTCAAATCGGCACCGCCGGCGGCAAAACTGCACGCTACACAAAAGAAATCCCGACACATAACCCCGAGCAAGGCAACCATTCTGTTCCACCAAAGGTCGGCTCTGAGTGCCCCCCTCACACAGAACTCGAAGGAATGTAGCCCTCCAAACGGGCTGTCAATATTGTCCGTCAAGACCGCCGTTCACGACAAGCCAACCAAATGTCCCGCCGCACCAAGCGTGAAGTCTAGCAGAATAAGATTGTCTTCTGCACGATTTTCTTGTAGAATACTCAAACGCGATTCAACAGGAGAGATTCCCATGTACACAGCTTCCGACCTGAAAAAAGGCCTCAAAATCATGTACGAGGACCAGCCCTACATCATCACCGAGTTCGACTTCAGTAAACCCGGCAAGGGTCAGGCCATCTACAACTGCAAACTCCGCAATATGCTCAACGGCTCCGGCAAGAGTTGCAGTTTCCGCTCCAATGACCGATTCGAAAAACCTGAACTCGAACAGCGCCCCCTCAACTTCTCCTACGAAGACAAGGGCACATATATCTTTACCGACGAGAACTACGAGGAGATTTCCATCTCCGCAGAAGTTCTCGGCGAGAACAAGTACTTCCTCGAAGACGGCATGGAAGTCGATGCGCTCCACTACCGTGGCAAAGTCATCGAGGTCGAACTTCCCAACTTCGTTGAGCGCAAGGTCATCAAATGCGATCCAGGCGTCAAGGGCAACACTGCCTCCGGACGTGTCACCAAGCCGGCTGAACTCGAAGGCGGCTACAAACTCGCCGTGCCGCTCTTCATCAATGAAGGCGATATCATTCGAGTTGACACCCGGAGCGGCGAATACGCCGACCGCGTCAAGGCCTAGACCAACGTGTTTCCCTCCCCGGACGCTTTGCCGCCGGAAGCCCCTTTCTGGGTGCTTCAGACGCTTGAGTTGATTGCGCGGGAGGTCGATGAGAAAGCCCTTTCCGCCCAATTCGCAGAAAGGGCTTCCATTCTTCAGCGCAGACAGTTCCGCTGTGGCAGTTGGGCGGATGAAAGTTTTCCCCCTTGGACTTCCTCGGCCATTCTGCCCAAACGCGCTTTACCGCCGCTCGAAGAGTGCACGCCCCTGCCGCGAGAACTCCTGCAAGAAGCGCTGGAGCGCCTGCAGCGGGCGCACCCTTCTTTCGAACGCAGACCAGACCAAGAACGAATGGCTTACGCCGTTCTCGATGCCCTCAATCAAGGACGCCACCTCCTACTTGAAGCAGGGACAGGCGTGGGCAAAACGCTAGGCTATCTGATTCCTGCCGCGCTGTGGGCCACCTATAACGATGTTCCCATCGTCATCAGCACCAACACCCGAAACCTCCAATCCCAGTTGCTTGTGCGGGAATTGCCGACTGTCGAGACAATCCTGCGCAACATGGACGGCCTTGCCCCATTTCGTAGTACGCTCCTTAAAGGACGGGGAAACTACCTCTGCCTCCAACGCTTCGGTTCATTGTTGGAGGACGCAATCTTCAGCCTTGAACCAGCCGACTTGCGGCGTTTCGCGGAAACCATTGTCTGGAGCCTCTCCACGGAAACGGGCGACCTCGAAGAGCTCTCAGCCCAATACGGCACCGAAAGCGACTTTCTCCTCCGCCTGTCGGCACTGCCCGAAGCCTGCACCTGCTCCAACTGCCGCCTTGCCAAACGCTGTTTTCTGCGCAAAGCCCGCGCAAAAGCCATCCAAGCCCATATTCTGGTTGTCAACCATGCGCTGGTTTTCGCCGATCTCTCCAGCGGCGCGGGAATCTTGCCTCCACACCATCAGTTGATTCTCGATGAAGCGCATAATATCATCGATGTCGCGACAACCCATTTGAGCAACACCTTTTCTCCTAACGAGTTCGATCGTTGGCTACGACAGATAGCCCCCGCCAAGCAGACCTCGAAGGAATCCTCGCTCTACAAACGCCTCCAGCGCGAACTACCTCCAGGATCCCCGCATCCCAAAGCCGTACGGGATGCCGCGCTTACCCTTCGCCGCTGCGCAACCGAACTTTTCAAGGACGCTGCCCGCCTGCTGTCCGATAAAAGCGAGGCTACGCGCATCTCGGTTGATCCCAACGGCAGACGATCCGCCTTCAATGGGACAGCCTTCATCACGACGGAAGAACGCCTGGAAGAGGATAAACTGCTTCGTGATCTCGGCAACTTTACCAATGCCTGCGGGCGTTTGGCCGACCCCATCAAGCAGGCTGTACAGTCACTGGCAGCTATCCGCCTGGGGCAGCAGACAGTCGGCTATGCGGATGAACTTCCCGGTCTGTTGCAAAGCGTGCTGACGAAACTCGACGAATACAACATCGGCGTGCAGTTCCTCGTAGAAGCAACCGACCCGTCCACCATCTACTGGGTCGAGAAATGCGCTAAGTCGGCATCGTGGAATGCCGCGCCGCTGAAGATTGCGTCCCGACTCTCAAAGGAACTCTTTTCCAAACTTTCCACCGCACTGCTGACCTCTGCGACCCTCCGAACCAGCGTCGACTTCTCCCATTTTGCCCGTTCTTGTGGAATTGCGTTCGAGCGAGACAAACTCGACTCTATGGCGGTCGGAAGCCCATTCGACTACTTCCGGCAATGCCGAGTTTTTGCGCTCGACTATCTTCCCGAACCCACACAAGCGGAGGAGTACACACAAGCCCTTGCGGAGGTGATTTGCGCGGCAGCAGACCATCACCGAGGGCGGACGCTTGTTCTGTTTACGAGCAATCAGATGCTCCAACAAACGGCACAACTTTGCGAGGCGAGGCTGGCATCGGCGGGCATCTCGCTTTTGCAGCAAACTGCCAATTCGAGCCGCGACCACCTGACGCGGCTCTTCCTTGAACGGGGGACGGCGGTGCTATTCGGCGTGAGTTCATTCTGGGAAGGATTCGATGTGCCCGGCGAGCGCTTGAGTTGTGTCGTTATTGCCCGGCTTCCTTTTCCATCCTTGGGCGACCCCATCCTTGAGGCCCGATGCGAAGCCATTCGTCTGGAAGGTAAGTCTGACTTCGCGGAATACACGCTGCCGGAAGCTGTCATCCACTTCCGCCAGGGCTTTGGCCGCCTCATCCGTAGCAGGAGCGACAAGGGCGATGTCATCATTACCGACCCCCGCCTCTGCACCCAACGCTACGGTGCCGTCTTCCGCAAAGCCTTGCCGACTGCCGTCCGCCGAATCGCATCCCCTCAAGCATTTGCCGAAGCCCTCGCCACGCCTTTCTTCTAAGCATTTTTCCCGAGACCAACCTGTCCACCCATCGCGGAATGGCGTTGAAATGGTTTGGCAGGTTTGCTATACTTTCGGGAATCAATTGGAGTGTTTGATCCATGGAAGAGAAATACCCTTTTCACGATATTGAACCCAAGTGGCAACTGTGGTGGGACGAGCAGGGCACCTTCGCCTGCGATACCGCTGCAACGCAGAAGCCCAAATTTTACTGTCTGACAATGTTTCCCTACCCATCCGGCAAAATGCATGTCGGGCACGGGCGGAATTACATTATGGGCGATGTCATCACGCGCTACAAGACCATGAAAGGTTTCAATGTCCTCTCCCCCATGGGGTGGGACTCTTTCGGTCTTCCGGCTGAAAATGCGGCCAAGAAGTTCGGTGTCCACCCGCACGACTGGACGGTCAAGAATATCGCGCAGATGAAGCGGCAAATCCGTTCGTGGGGTGTCGGCTACGACTGGCGCCGCGAACTCGCCACCTGCCATCCCGATTACTACCGCTGGACGCAGTGGGTCTTTCTCCAGGCCTACAAACTGGGCATTGCCTATCAGAAGAAGGCCCCCGTCAACTGGTGTCCACTCTGCACCAATCTCGCCAACGAAGAGGTGACCGCTGATGGTCACTGCGTCCGCTGCGGACGCCCCGTCGAGAAGAAGAATCTCGACCAATGGTTCTTCAAAATCACCGCCTACGCGCAACGCCTGCTCGACGATCTCAAACTCCTCGACCAATGGCCCGAGAAGGTTCGACAGATGCAGGCCAACTGGATTGGCCGAAGCGAAGGCACGAAAGTCCGCTTTACCGTCACCGAGACGGGCGACGACTGTACCGTCTTCACCACCCGCCCCGACACCATCTACGGGGTCACCTTTATGGCCATCGCCCCCGAGCATCCGTTGGTGCGCAAACTCTGCGCCGACAACCCTGCCGTACTCGACTTCTGCAAGCGCCAAGCCTTGATTCCCGCCGCCGAGCGGGCTGCCGACGCCACCAAGAAAGAGGGGGTTTTCACCGGCTTCCACCTGACCAACCCCTACAACGGCGATACGGATGTCCAGCTTTGGGTCACCAACTATGTCCTGATGGACTACGGCACCGGGGCCGTCATGGCCGTTCCCACGCACGACCAGCGAGACTTCGACTTCGCTACCAAATACAACCTCCCCAAGAAAGTCGTCATCCAAAATCCCCAAGGCGACCTCAATCCCGAGACGATGGCCGCTGCTTACGAGGAAGAGGGGAAGTTGGTAAACTCCTCTCAATTCAATGGTATCAACAACCGGGAGGCCATCTCGGCAATAACCGACTACGGCATCAAGCAAGGATTCGCCGAGCGGTGCATCAACTTCCGCATCAGAGACTGGAATGTCGCCCGCCAGCGCTACTGGGGTGCCCCGATTCCGATTGTCCACTGCCCCCACTGCGGCGCCGTTCCCGTACCCGAAGAGCAGTTGCCCGTACGCCTTCCCGACGATGTCGACTTCCAGTCCGAAAACGGCAATCCTCTCGCGCGGTGCGAACACTTCGTCAACACCACCTGCCCCAAGTGCGGTTCGCCCGCCAAACGCGAGACCGATACCCTCGCCCAATGGCTTTGCTCCTGCTGGTACTTCCTACGCTACATCGATCCGCGCAATACCGAAAAGGCCTTCGACAAGGAGCTCGTCGCCCGATGGATGCCCGTCGACCAATATATCGGCGGCGTCGAGCACGCCGTGCTCCACCTGCTCTACTCTCGCTTCGTCGTCAAGATCCTCAAAGACGCCGGAGCCTGTGACATCGACGAGCCCTTCAAGGCGCTCTTCACCCAAGGTATGATCTGCAAACGCGCCGAGAAGGACGGCAAACTCTACAAAATGAGCAAGTCTGTCGGCAACATTGTCTCTCCAGACGAACTGATCGAGAACTACGGAGCCGATACCGTCCGCCTCTACACCCTTTTCATTGGCCCCCCCGAACTCGACGCCGAATGGCAAGATGCAGGCATCCAAGGCCCCTTCCGATTCCTCAACCGCATCTGGAAAGCCGTCTGGAAAGCCAAGCCCTTCCTGCCCCCCCGCGGAACCCCCGTCAACCAAGCCGAACTCTCCCCGGAAGGCAAAGAACTGCGCCGGAAACTCCACGAAACCGTACGCAGCGTGACCGATTCCATCGAGCACGGATTCCGCTTCAATACCGCCATCGCCCAAATTATGGAGTTGATGAACCAGATTGAAGGCGCGAAAATTTCAGAAGCCTCGGATGCTACTGACAAAGCGCTTCTCCGGGAGGCCTTGGTGCTCACCGTCCGACTCCTTTCTCCCTTTACGCCGCACATAGCCGAAGAATTGTGGCGCGAACTGGGATACGAAACCGGCATCATGGATGCTGGCTGGCCAGAAGTCGATTCCAATGCCCTCAAGCAGGATAGCATTGAGATTGTGCTTCAGGTCAACGGCAAGTTCAAAGGCAAGTTGACCATTCCCGCGGATGCCAGCCGAGAAGCCACCCAAGCCCTTGCACTGGCTGCCCCGGCCATCGCCAAAGCCGTGGATGGGTTGACCGTGCGCAAAGTCATCGTCGTTCCCAAGCGCTTAGTCAACATCGCCGCGAGTTAGCCTTTATCCATGAGGCGGCTAGGGGAGAATCTACCGGAGCCCGGCACGCATTCGCGGGGGGCAACACAACTCGCCGATATTCCTTATTGCCTGAATATCTTCCCAGGGGAACATTGGCAGGAAGCCTTCGCCGTCATTCGCGACCGCGTCCCCGTGATTCGAGAACGAATTGGCTGCCGCGATTGCCACTTTGCGCTTGGGTTGCGCCTATCAGCACAGGCTGTTCGCGAGATGGATTTGCCGGCATTCCGCCGTTATGTCGATGGAGAAGGCTTGCGTGTGGTCACGGTCAATGCCTTCCCTTTCGGGCGGTTCCACCAAACACGCGTCAAGGAGCAGGTTTATGCTCCCGACTGGTCAACTGTCGAGCGTACGGACTACACGCTTCGAGTACTCGATGTCCTCCAGGAATTGCTTCCCGCGAACACCCTTGGCTCCGTCTCGACGGTTCCTCTGGGTTACGGTTCCGGGACTGCCTTCAACATAGAACAGGCCCGGCGAAACCTCCAGCGATGTTGCCAAGCGATTAGCAGGTCAGTAGTCCTTGCGCTTGAACCGGAGCCCGACTGCTTTTTGAGCCGAACTGAGGATGTTATTCGCTTCTTCTCCACTTGGTCTGCCCCCAAACAGTTGGGCATTTGCTTTGACCTCTGCCACCAATTCGTTGAGTTCGAGGATATTCTCGTTTCACTCGACTCCCTAATCAAGGCGGACATTCCCGTGGGCAAAGTCCATCTTTCCGTCGCGCCGGCTTTTGCCTATGATGATCCCGAACGGTTGCATTTTGCGCACGATACGGTTTACCTTCACCAAGCCCGGCTCAAACGCACGGATGGAGTAGTTTTGCCGATTCTCGACGCATCCGAGGAAAGTTTGGCGCACCTGCCTCCTGGTGAACTACGCATCCACTATCATATTCCCCTAAGCCTTAACCCCATTCCCCAACCCATCGCGGATCGTCTGCTTGAATTGCGGCTCCCGATGGAAATCGAGACCTACACTTTCGATGTACTCCCTGACTCCTGTCGTTCTCGGACACTGGAGGAGCAGATTGTCTCCGAATACCGTGCCGTGGCCAAAAGTTTCCATCTGACATGAACGCACAAGTCCTCATTCTGACCGCATCCCCCAACCCTTGCGGCAACTCGCGAACCATGGCCAAAGAGTTTGCCGACAAGGCCGTGGAGTATGGCGCCACTGTCATCTGGCGGCACCTCTCCGAACTGCCCGGAGAAGGATGCCGCTCCTGCGAAGCGTGCCGAACCGTCAGCGAATGTTGTGTCGTTGAAGATGCCCTTGGAGAGACGATGAATCAGATGCGGAAGGCGGATGTCATCGTGATTGCCGCCCCGGTATGGTTCCTCGAACTTCCAGCCTCTCTGCGCCGTCTGGTGGAACGTTGGCATTCGCTGATTGCGCCCGACCGTTCCCCCAGACTGCCCTCCGGGAAACGGGGGGTGTTGTTGCTGTCGCAAGGTGCTCCCGCCGACCGTTATGCCGACCTGCCGCAACGCTATGCGAAAATATTTTCAATACTTGGAATTCACGAGGTGGGAATCGTCCGGCACTGCGATGCGCACCAATGGCCGGTGGACGAGCGAATCGAGATTCTCGACGATGTGCGCGATGCCGCCCAGGCGGCGCTTTGCCCGGATGCTCCTCAAGCTTAGCCCTTGACTCTAACCGACTCCAATCCGAAAGGTTCCTAACATGAAGCGTATTCTCCTGCTCTGCGTCCTACTGACTCTCGGCTCGATTCCATGCCGCGCGGCGGAAACCAGGCCCCCGTCAACCACCTCCCTATTCGAGCAACATCTCGGGGGCGAACTAATCAACCGGGCAAAACAAAAGAAGGTCACCAAAGACGCACTTGACGGGAAGATTGTCGGCATCTACTTCTCGGCACACTGGTGTCCTCCTTGCCGGGCCTTCACCCCGAAACTAGTCACCGCCTACAAGCAGATCCAGAAGCGCCATCCCAACAAATTCGAACTCGTATTCGTCTCTCTCGATCGTTCCGAGAAGGCGATGTTCGAGTATATGAAGGAGACACAGATGCCCTGGTTGGCGGTTCCCTTCCCCGTACTCAAACAACTAGCCCCTGCCAACACCTATCAAGTCCAAGGCATTCCCACACTCCTCATACTCGACTCAAAGGGTACCCCCATCACACGCAACGGCCGGGGCGATATCCAAACAAAAGGCGCCAAGGCCTTTGACACCTGGCGCACCAATGCCAACCAACCAAAGCAATCCAATTAAATCCATATTGAACTGGACAAGGTACGCACCGTTTGCTATCTTTCCAAGCAAGGATTTTCCCCAAAAGGTAGGCACCATGCATGTCATTGTCTGCATAAAACAGGTTCCGGACACGACCAATGTCCGCATCAACCCCAAAACCAACACCCTGATGCGCGAAGGCGTCGAGTCGATTGTCAACCCCTTCGATGAATACGCCCTCGAACTCGGGCTGACGCTCAAAGACCGGCTCGGCGCAAAAGTCTCCGTTGTCTCGATGGGGCCCCCCCAAGCCCAAGTCATCCTCCGGGAGGCCCTCGCCAAAGGAGCCGACGCCGCCTATTTGGTGACCGACCGAGCCTTCGCCGGCTCCGACACCCTCGCGACCTCCTACACTCTGGCCAAGGCAATAGCCAAAATAGCCCCCCACCCCGACC
>JAXFQS010000054.1:0-3195 GCA_034178815.1 Kiritimatiellia bacterium
AGGGTGGCTTCATTGGCGGCAAGGCGGCGGATGTCGCTTTTGGCGATGCGGCGCCGGCAGGAGCGGCGCGCGCCGTCGGACAGCCCCAGGGCTCGGAGCGCGTCGAGATAGGCTAGATTGGTAGCAAGGTCTGTCTCCAAAAGGGTGCCATCCATGTCGAAGATCGCTGTGTACCTTTGGGAGGCGCAGGTTGCCAGGCGCGTGGCGGTGTCGTTGATACCTCTGTTTCTGAAGATTGTCATTACACTGGGTAAGAGCATCGGGCGAAAGGGTTTTCCGGTGGAAATCTTCTCCGGCAAGAAGTTATTTGGGAGGGTTCCAGCGCCTGCGTTTTTCGATGGCCTCGATGAAACTGTAGCGCTGGGAAACGAACGCCTTGGTTTCCGGGGGGCAGGTCGCCTGAGCGTTGTCGAGTTCGTCGAAGTCGATGTCCGCCGGAAGGTCGTCGCCCTCGTACTGCTCGCAGAGATTGAGCAGGAAGTTGCGGAGTAGGCAGGGCTCTCCGTCTGCCTGGCGGAGTGCCGGGAGACAGTCGGCATAGGTCTTTGGGTTGGGTTGGTTCTGGTGGATGCGTTCGAAGGCATCCAGCCCGCTCCGGAGGGCGATGGTATCGAGCCGCCCGCTCTTCTTCCTCGCGAGGATGAGCAGACTGGCCAAAGGCTCCCATCCTGCGGCAATATAGGCGTCAACCAATTCGTCCGCCACGAAGACCGGGTCGCCTACCAGACGAAGCAGCAGGTGCTCGAGAATGAGACTGCGGTCTGCCGGGGGAATGAGCCTGAGCAAGGCCGCATCCGCTTCGCTGAACGAGTGGGATGCGGCGCTGAAGAGGGATAGAATCAGTCCATATCGCTTCCCTTCAAACCCCTTCCCGTAAGCCCTGATATACTCCCAACAGGAAAAGCCGTCGGCGTCCCTTTGGTCGACATCCACGCGGAACTGACCAAAGAGGTCAATGATCTCACTCTGACCTTTTGCCACGGCTAGCAGAAGGGCGGAAATCCCGTCCGGCGTCGTCCGATTCAGGTCGGCGCCCCTACGCAGGAGTTGCTTGACAACCTGGACATTCCCCACCTCGGCGGCTAGCATCAAAGGTGTGTAGGCGGTGGATTCGACCGCCATATTCGGGTCGGCACCTTGATCGAGCAGCCATAGGGCGAGTTCAGTATCGCCCATCAGAATGCTCCGGGTCAGCGGCGTGTAGCCGGAGGGGTCGACGGAAAGGTCTATTTCGGCTCCGGAGTTGATGGTCTGCTGGACGACTTCACGCTCGTGAAGCAGGCTGGCCTGTTTGAGCAGACGGTTGAGTTCTTTGCGTTCCATAGGGTTCGAAAGGTTGGTTCAATAGCGTAAGATTGGCGGGTTGGGCGCCGGGAGGGAGATTACCACCAGCCGAGCCCGAGACCGATACCGAAGATGATGGCGCCAATCAAGAGCGCGCCTGGTCCGAGTAGTCCGAGAAAGAGGCTCACCAAGAGCCAAATGCCCCAAGAAGACATAGCGTTTTTCCTTTGGTTTTCAGGTTCCGTCCGATGGCCGCTGCGCGAGCCTAGTCCCGGCAGCGCCACCGTTCGGCGGGAACAATCGGTTCCCAAGCGGTGAAAGCGGCGAAGCGTGGCGTTTTCCGGGATTTTCTACTCATCCTTGTCGAGAATGAGGTGCAGGATGAAGCCAATGAGTGCGCCGAGAAGGGGGCCAATCCAAATCGGCGAGAGCACCCAAATCCAGTGCCAGGAGATGACGCCGGCGAGTTTGAGCACGACGAAGACAATCAGCAAGATGGCAAGAATGTCGGATATCATCAGAATTCCTTTCAGTATGAACCGCGGCGCGTGATTTGCCGGCAGGTCTCACTCCGCGTGTGGACACGCTTCGGTGGTCGCGTTTGGTTCGAACGGGGACGGCTGGTTGCCATCATCCGCCTGCCCTCCAGTTTACCGCTAAAACCCTTTCGAATCAACCTTTTCCGCCGTTTTATTGCCCAAAAAACAGCTAGAGAGAATAAAAGAATAAGAGTGGTTATTTTCTTATTATGCAAGGTGATTTTTCTTGACAAAAAAGGGGGCTGGGCTAAACTATAGTACTATCCGCCTAGTCGTGTCGGCGGCGGTTTGGTTGGAGGCGAACAGAATGGCTGATGAGTGCAAGGAGGAACGGAAGCTTAACCGGCTGATGACAAGCGGGTTGTGGCAGTTCGGCAGCATCTGGTGGATCGGAAACGAGCGGATAAAAGAGTCGGAACCTGGTTTCTATAAGAAAGACGAGCATATTGGGCATCCCGGGCTGTCGCTTTTGAAGGAGCCCCCGCTTGGCATTTACGACGCCGTGCCACTGCTCTTCGGTACATCTTGCAGGAACAAACAGTGGGTTCAGGTTAAAGGGATTACGGCTGAAGACCCGGAGCACCTGACCTACTTCGGCTTGATTCAAGGTTCGAGAAGCCCAGGGTGCTACGACATCCAACTGCTGACTGATGGGGCTGCCCAAGAATCCCTGTTCCTCTATCGGTCGAGTGAACGGATTTGGCCCAACAAGTACAAACCAATCGTTTCGCCCGACGAATACAATCGGCTCGAAGCGTATTGTCGCAAACACAAATTGGTTTAGAGGCACTATGAAGGAAGAAGAGGTTAGAGACGAAAGACGCTGGGCGATGTTCCGCCTGACTTCCGATTGGGAGCGCGGAAGCCTGTGGTGGATTGGCAACAACTTGCTCAAGGAGCGCCAGAAGGAATTCAATCCGCTGGACACCCATGTCGCCCATCCGGGCGTCTCCGTGGCCAACAAGCCGCCAGAGGGACTCTATGACTATGTCCCCATTCTCTTTGGCACCTCTGCCAGGGGAACTTCCGATCAAAGGAAGGCCCAGTTGGTGAAAGTCACGGGCTTGACGCATCGGGATCCAGACCATTCCGCCTACTTCGGCACCATCGACAAACCCGGATGCTACACTCCAGATGAAATGCTCATCGGCCGCCATCAGACAAGCCGCCTCACCACCGAGAGGCGTAGGAGCGTCATCTGGCCAAACAATGAGAAACCCCGGGTGAGCCCGGAAGAGTTGAAGCGGCTGGAACGCTTCTGCTGCGAACATTGCCTGTAAGAAAGGATAGCGATGAAGAAGAACTACACCCCCTTTTGGCTCGCTTGGAAGGAGACCTGCTCCTCCAGCATCTGCCGGAACCAGAAACAGTT
>JAXFQS010000077.1:0-45231 GCA_034178815.1 Kiritimatiellia bacterium
CTGAACTAGACCACAATATATTGTGCCGAATCCGCATTTCACCCCTATGCCAGGCAAGCGGTCAACCCACTGCCCCCGCCCTCGCCGGCGAAGCCCTAGCGTCCGATTGCGCCGAGTGCCAGAAGGCAGACCCTAAGATACCAACCCAGTCCTCCTCGACCTACCTATCTTGGGGAGCCGCTGGAACCCACCTTGGAGGGGGAGCGATACCCACCTCCGCCCCCGGCAGGTTGCAATCTCATGCCCCTATCCGCCGGCTCCCGACTGCTGGAGGAACGACGCGCCGTAGGGTTTCTGCTTGATTTTTACGAGGCAGTTACCTATAATATCGACTTTAGGATTTTAACAAGGTTCTTTATGAAAATTATTTCTGACGGTTGGGCGTGGATACTCGTGCCGCTGGCGTTGGGAGGGGTCTATTGGGCGCTCGCGAAACAGTTCGGTCTACCAGGCGGGGTGATTTGCCCCGTAGCCGCCGGCTGCGTCATCTTCTCCCTCTTTATGGTCTGGTTCTTCCGCAACCCTGAGCGCATTGCTCCGACGGGCGAAGGCTTGATTGTTTCGGGGGCCGAAGGCACCGTCCGCGCCGTCGAGACCATGCCCCCGGATGAAGAGTTCTTCGACGGACGCCGCCCCGTGCGCGTGAGCGTCTTCCTATCCCCCCTCAATGTCCATGTCAACCGCTGTCCCCTCGCCGGAACTGTCCGCAGACTGGCCTACCGCGAAGGGCGTCACCTGCTGACCATGGACGAGCGTTCCGCCTTCTACAACCAGCACTCCATCATACTGATTGACGGCGACGATGGCACCCGATGCCTCTGCAAACAGATTACCGGGCCCATCGTCCGGCGCGTCGTTTATTGGCTCGCCGAACGCCAGCATGTCGAGCGCGGGGCGATACTCGGTATGATGAAATTCGGTTCGCGGATGGATGTCTGGCTGCCCGCCGACGAGGTCGACATCCTCGTGCGCCCCGGCGATAAAGTTCGTGCCGGAGAGACCATCATCGCCAAGCGAAAGTAGGGTGCCGCCGTGAGTGATCTCTCCCGCAAGTGCCGTCTGAGCGTTGTCAACTTCATCACCACCGCCGCCCTCGTCTGCGGGTGCGTCAGCATCATCGCCGCGGCACGCGAAAACCTCTATCTGGCCGCACAACTCATTATGGCCGGAATGATTCTCGATGGGCTCGACGGTACCTTCGCCCGCCTCCTGAAAGCCGAATCACCCTTCGGCGCGGAACTCGACACCTTCGTCGACATAACCTGCTTCGGCGTTGCCCCCGCCTTGCTCGTCTACTTCGCCTCCCTGCACACCTGCGGCGTCTGGGGAATCATCCTCACCACCGCCATCATTATGTCCGGAGCGATGCGCCTGGCGCGCTTCAAAGTCGTCGACACCGACCACGGAATGGGCGGCTATACCGGTATGCCAATCACCGCCAACGCCGGTCTTCTCGCCCTCGTCGTCTTGCTCGACCAGAGCCCCATCTGGGAAAACCCCGTCGCCGCCTGGCAAGTGCGCCCATCCTGGTTCAATATCACCGAAGGCCCCTTCGCGTGGGCTTTCTGGATCAACTGCGCCATAGGCCTCCTGCTACAAGTTTCCACCTTCCGTTACGGCAAACTCACAGCCCACCCCATCGGTCAGGCTATTGGCGTCGTGATGTTCCTCGGGCTCTTCATTACGCCCACAACCGCGTTCGTGGCCACCGTCTTCTGGTTGCTTCCCCTCGGGCTCTACTTCCAGTACCTCCAGCCCTTCGTCACAGCCTACTGTTCGAAAAGGACCAAACAATGAGAACCCACCTTGCATCCCTTGCACTGCTTCTCCTCCTGACTGCCGGTTGCTCCACCCTTGACCCGACCGCCAAGCCAGAACCAGTCCGTCACGCACAGGACTCCTTCCATATCGGTTTTGCCGGTTTCACCTTCGTCCGAGTCGGACTCGATAAAGCCATCGACACCCTCAAAGAGATGGATGTCCACTACCTTTGCGTCAAAGACTTCTTCCTCCCCTTCAAAGCCTCCGACGACGAAGTCGCCGCATTTAAAAAGCGGATGGCTGATGCCCAAATCACCCCCTACGCCATTGGACCGATTTATTCCTCAACCAAGGAAGAGATTGATCGGGACTTCGCCTTTGCCCAAAAGTTGGGCGTCAACCTTATCGTCGGCGTACCAGTCTCCTACAAAGGAGGAGTAAAGGATTGGAGCAAGCAGGAGCCCAATGCCGCCCTTATCGACTATGTCGAACAGAAGGTCAAAGAAACCGGGCTTCGCTATGCCATCCATAACCATGGGCCCGATGGTGCCCCCTATGCCACCGCCAATGAACTGTGGGGCTACATCAAGGATAAAGATGCCCGGATTGGCTTTTGCCTCGATATTGGTCACAATGCCCGTTCCAACGAAGATCCTTGGACTGCGATTCGCCTCTACCGCGACCGTATCTTTGACATTCACTGGAAGAATATCACAGTATTCGCCAAATCCGGACATAGCCTCCCAGCCTCCCGCGGCAAACTCGACTACACCCAGTTTGTCAAGGCTCTGCGCGAGGTCGGCTATACCGGCGTGCTGGCCCTTGAATATGAAGCCGATATGGGCGATCCCTATCGCGGCATTGCCGAATCGATTGGCTATCTGCGTGGCATTCTGGACGCGACCGTCCGCTAGCCCCTCACCGCCCCTCACAAGGCCTGAGGAGCCCTCAAACCGAAGGCATTCTCACATCTGATGTCCCGCCGAAGTCGTGTATTTGCAGCCCTAGCCGCTATCGTGGCTGGGCTCTTGCCCTTGGCGGCATTTCCCCCGTTCGGCGGTGCCGACTTGACGGCCTACCTGCAAACGATTGACCGCCCGACGAACGCACTTCCGCTCCCGGGTGATGCTACCATTTGCTGGATTGCTTGGGTTCCCCTGATTCTACTGGTACGCAGGGTTGCTCCGAGAAGAGCGTTTCTTTTGGGGTGGCTGGCGGGCACCGTACACTGGCTTTTCTCGCTTCATTGGCTCCTAGCGCTCGCCCACAACGGCGGGCCCTTCATTCTCGTTCTACTCGGCGAAGTAGCCTTATCCGTCTACCTCGGGCTCTATTGGGGGCTCTTCGCACAGGCGGATGCTTTTCTGCATGGTCTTGCCCGGGATCGTCCGCTGCCGACTACCGCCGCCCACCTCGCCGAGCCCTTTCTATGGATTGGCTGTGATTGGCTTCGTTCGTGGCTACTGACTGGTTTCCCCTGGAATCTTCCCGCCGTTGCACTCTCCCCGGCGCATCCACTTGCCCAGACGGCAGCGTTGGGAGGCGCGATTGCGGTGTCTTGGCCGATACTTACCGCGAATGGTCTTGTCGCGACGCTTCTTGATCGGTTTGGTCACACGCTATTCCGACGGCCATTACCCCGCTCGGGCTTGCAAACACTCGTGCCGCTTGCCGTCTTGCTTGCCCTCCAGTTCTATGGTCTCAACTATCTCCGCTCGGTCAACCGTCTCTATGCCCAGGCTCCCACCACGCGAATCGCCTACTGTCAAACGAACGCCGCCTGCAATCCCCAGCGACAAACTGCCGAACTAGCCGACCGCTTCGAACATCTGCTGCAACAAGTCCGCCATGTTTCCGTGCTGCACCCCGATCTAGTCCTTTGGCCTGAGAGTGCCCTCTTCTACGCCCTGCCGCAGACTTATCCCACCTCGCTTGCGACCCGTGCGGCGACCATCGCAAAAGCGCCGATCCTGACGGGGTGCGCCCTCGTCGAAGGACAGTCCTTCTACAATTCCGCAGCCCTGTTTCGCCCCGGAGACACCACTTACGCCGCCATTCGCCACAAGCGCCATCTCGTCCCCTTCGGCGAATATATTCCGCTTGACAAAACCATTCCCTGGCTCCAACGCCTTGTGCCGACCGGTGCGTCCTGCAGCCCGGGCCACGATTCAACTCCTATCGACATTCCCCTTAAAGAGCGTCCCCCCCTGCGCCTAGCCCCGCTAATCTGCTACGAGGACATCTACTCCACACTCGCCCGGGATGCCGCCCGCCACCAGGCCAACATCCTTGTCAACCTTTCCAATGATAACTGGTTCGACGGCTCCTGCGAGTTACGCCTCCACCTGGCGCAAAGTGCCTACCGTGCGGTCGAAACCGGCCTTCCGCTCTTGCGCGTCTGCAACGGTGGAGTCAGCGCCGTGGTCACGCCGGCAGGGAGGGCTACGCCGTGTACGAGCGATGGTACCCGTCTGGAAGGTTTTGCCGCCAGCGGTGTTTGGACCGTGCCCTATCTACAGACACCGCCGCGCACGTTTTACAGCCGATTCGGCAACTGGATTTGCGCCATTCCGTCCGCAATTTTACTCCTCGTGACCTTACTTTGCTCCTTGAGGCACCCGCTTCCCCCTCCCGAAGGGAAGTGATTTAGGGCAAGAGGTTGGAGGAAATCCCCTTCGTACGCGCTTTTCGCTTGAAATCCAACCCGTTCTGACTGATAATATCTCTGCGAAAAGGGAGTCGCACGACCCACTCCGGCAGACCACCGGTCACCCAACCTGAGAGCACCTATGGACATTCAGAACGCAGCCCAGACACTTGAGAAAATCCGCACTGAAGTCGCCAAGACCCTAGTCGGGCAGGAGCGCCTACTCGACCACCTGCTTATCGCGCTCGTAGCCGAAGGCCATATCCTGCTAGAAGGCGTCCCCGGGCTTGCCAAAACCACCGTCGTGCGAGCCCTCGCCCAAGCCCTCGGACTCCAGTTCCAGCGCATCAGCTTCACCCCCGACCTTCTCCCCGGTGACATTGTCGGCACCCTCGTCTACAACCAGAAGGCCGCCACCTTCGAGCCGAAAAAGGGGCCGGTTTTTACCAACCTCTTGCTGGCAGACGAAGTAAACCGTGCACCCGCAAAGGTGCAATCTGCACTACTCGAAGCTATGCAGGAACGCCAGGTCACCCTTGGCGAGACCACCTACCCCCTCCCCAAACCCTTTCTCGTAATGGCCACGCAGAACCCCATCGAACTGGAAGGAACCTACCCGCTCCCAGAAGCCCAGACCGACCGCTTCATGCTCAAATGCCTCGTCACCCATCCCTCGCGAGACGACGAGCGCCGCATTATGAACCGCTTCACCCGCCCCCAAACCATAACCCCATCGACTGTCACCACACCCGAAGACCTCGTCGCCCTGCGCCAAACCTTCCAAGAAGTCTATTGTGACGAGAAAGTCGGTGACTACATCCTCGACATCGTCTTTGCCACCCGCGACCCCAACCGAGCCAAATACATCCGCCTCGGAGCCTCGCCACGCGCCACCATCAACCTCAACCTCGCCGCCCGCGCCAATGCCCTCCTCCGCGCCCGTGCCTACGCCACTCCGCAGGATGTGAAAGACATTGCCCACGATGTCCTCCGCCATCGAATCGCCCTCACCTACGAGGCGGAAGCCGAGAACATCACCGCCGACACCCTCATCGACGATATCCTCAATACCGTCCCCGTTCCCTGATTCCCCCGCCGCGCATGGATACCGAAGAACTGATGCGCCAGGTCGGGCGGATCAAGATCCTCACCCGCAAACTTCTCGACGAACGCCTAATCGGCGACTACCACTCCATCTTCAAAGGACAAGGCGTCGAATTCGACGAAGTCCGCCCCTACGAGCCGGGCGACGATGTCCGCCAAATAGACTGGAATGTCACCGCGCGGATAGGCACCCCATACATCAAACGCTTCTGCGAAGAGCGCGAGTTGACCGTCCTCTTCCTCGTCGATGTCTCGGGCTCCCAAGCCTTTGGAAGCGCCTGCCAGACCAAACAGCACCTGGCCGCCGAAGTCGCATCCCTGCTCGCACTGGCCGCCATCCAAAATCAAGACAAAGCCGGGCTCATTCTCTTCGCCGACACCATCCTTCACCGCCTAGCCCCCAGACGCGGACGCACCGCCGCTCTTCGCATTGTGCGCGAAGTCCTCGCAGCCCAGGCAACCGGACGACAGACTGACCTCGCGGGCGCCCTTCGCTTCCTCGACCGCGTACAGAAACGCAAAGCCCTCGTCTTCATCCTCTCCGACTTCCAATGCGATGGTTGGGAAGATCCCCTACGCATTCTCTCCCGCAAGCACGACATCATCGCCTGCCCCATCAGCGCACCGGCGGAGAGTGATCTCCCCAATGTCGGGCTCGTCGAACTGCGCGACCCTGAGACTGGCGAAGTGCAACTCGTCGACACCTCCTCAAAGCAGATTCGCGAAGCCTTCCAGACCGCCGCCCGCGCCGATTCAAGCCGCCTCACGCAGACCTTTCAAGCCGCCCGAATCGATGTACTCCCGCTCTCCACCGAGCGTCCCTACCTAGATGATGTGCGCGCCCTTTTCGTGCAACGCCGAGCCCGCCGGAGGTGATTTGTCATGCTGCTGTCCTTTTTGCTTCCCCTCCTGGCGACCGTCAACCTGCTTGACCAACCCGAGTGCACCCTTACCCTCAAAGCGCCCGATGCCATCGACCCATCCAAAGACACCCTTGTCGAATTGGTCTGCCGCACACCGACCAATACGACTGTCCACATCCTTGACCTCGACGACCGTTGGCAAGGATTCGCCCAGTGCGAATCGATTCCTCCCCAACGCCGCATCGAGGGAGAGGTTGCGGTTGTCTCCACCCGACTGCGCTTGACGCCGAAACCGACCCCGCCTTATCGCTTGGCCCCGTTCGTATTGGAGGCCACCACCCCGTCCGGGAAGCGTGAATACGCCACCGCCTCCCACCGCTTCGCAATGAAGCGACTCCCTGATGCGCCGACGACGCCGTGGGAACTAGACCGCACGCCTATTTCCGTTGCGGTCGGCTGGCAGGGGATTCTACGATACACCCTCTATGTCTTCACATTCGCCCTTCTGGCCCTGCTCTTCTGGCGCCTCTCCCGAAGCCTTCGCCGGCGGGTTTCAGAGGCGCACTACACCCCTGCACAGAGGGCTTTGGCCGACCTCGAACGGCTCTTGGCTCAGAACCTTCCGACGCGTGGAAGAGTCAAGGACTTCTATATCGGTATCACGCGCATTGTCCGGCAGTATATCCAGCGCACGACTGGCATACGAGCCACAAACCAGACTACCGAAGAGTTCCTCCTCAGTGCCAAGGAGCACGCCATTTCAAAGACCATCACGCAGACGCTCGGAGCCTTCCTCCACGCTGCGGACTTTGTCAAATTCGCCCGAGCCCAAGCCACGCCAGAGGATATCGATCGTGCTGTCGAAACGGCTCGCACCTTTATCGAATCCGACGAGCGCGAACGCCAATCCCAGGGGCAGTCGTGAAGCCGCTAATCTGCATTGATTTCGACGATGTCCTTACCGAAACGGCACGGGCGCTGGCGTTGCTCTCAGGGCAACTTTTCGGGACGCGCGTAGCCTACCAAGAGATTGGATGTTTTGATTTGGGCGTGGCATTCGGGCTGGATGCGTCTCAACTGGAGACGCTGATGGAACGGGCGCACGAGGCATCTTTCTTGGAGGCCCTCGAACCGGTTTCCGGTGCCATCGAGGCATTGCGTGATCTGTCCGGGAAGGCTGATATCGAGATTGTCACGGGGCGTCCGCCTATCTGTCACGAGGCTTCGCGCAAATGGCTCGCGAGGTTTGACCTCGACCTCCCGGTTTTGCATATCGACAAGTACGGCAGATTCCCCAAAGGCACGCCGGAGAGCCTATCCGTCGAGGCTTTCGCCGCGCGCCCTTACCGGGTGGCGGTGGATGACTCCCCTATTGCCTTGAAGCAACTCGCAGCCCGGCGGAATTGCTCCGTATTTGTTTTCGACCGTCCCTGGAATCTTGCGTGCGAACTGCCTCGTTGCAGGCGGGCGGCTAATTGGTCAGAACTGCATCCACTGGTACTCGAACTGCTATGAACTCCCTATCGCTCGACTCTCTTTGTGCGTGGTATTGCGACCATCTCGACGAACTGACGCACGCCTATCACGAACTGCTCCGATTCCCGACCATTGGCGCCGACCCGAAGCGGCTGGGGGATTGCGCCTCTTGCGCCGCCTGGTTGAAGCGCTACCTCCGAAAGATGGGGTTCGAGGTGGAACTGGTGCAGTCTGAACTTTCGGCTCCACCTGTACTCTATGCCATCCGGAAGGGATCTGCTCCTCAGACGGTTCTGCTCTATGGGCACTACGATGTGCAACCGCCGGATCCCGAATCGGAATGGGAGACGCCGCCCTTCGAACCAACGCGCAAATCAAACGGCCGCACCTATTGCCGCGGGGCGCAGGACGACAAAGGGCAGTTCTTCGCGGCTTTGTCCGGATTCCAGGCGGCGATTGACTCGGGACAGTCTGTCCCGACGCTTAAAGTGGTGCTGGAAGGTCAGGAGGAGAGCGGCAGTGGAGCGCTTACCGCCTTGCTCTCTTCGCCGGAGTTTTCGCGCGACCGGCTTGCCGCGGATGTGCTGCTGGTCTGCGATACGGGGGAGCACGCTTCGGGGCGCCCTGCAATTGTCGCCGGTCTGCGCGGAGTGGTGCATTGGACGGTCTCCCTTGAGGGGCCTTCCTACGATCTCCACTCGGGACTGCATGGCGGGCTGGCTCCGAATCCGGCGCAGGGGATGGCGCAACTTCTATCTTCACTCTACGAGCCATCCGGTCGCGTGGCGGTCGCTGGGTTCTACGACACCGTGAAGGCTCCGACGGAACGGGAACTGGCCTTGGCCGAGGAAGTTCCGTTCGATGCGGAGGCCTACCGCCAGACTTGCGGCTGTCCCCCCGTCGGGGGGGAGGCGAATTGCTCGCCGGTCATGCGCAACTCGTTTCTGCCGACGCTGGAGGTCAACGGGGTGCATTCGGGCTACGGCGGGCCGGGCTCTAAGACGGTCATTCCGTCGAAGGCCATCGCGAAACTCAGCATGCGCCTAGTGCCCAACCAGTCGCCCCAAGAGGTGCTAAACCTCGTGCTCAAACACTTGCAATCTCATGTCCCAAGAGGTTGCAAGGTGTCGTTCTCGGAGATTACAGGTCTTGAACCCGGTTTCCGCCTACCAATTGGAACGCCTGTCGACACCATCGCCCGCGAAGTCCTCACACGCATCGACCCGCGCGGGCCCGTCTACAAGTGGGAAGGGGCCTCCATCCCCGTCGTGGCGCGATTGAGGGCGGTCTCTGGCGCGGCTCCGTTGCTGGTGGGCTGGGGGCGGGAGGAGGACAAGATTCACTGTCCCAACGAATCGTTCGGCGACGACCAATTTCTCAAAGCCCTTCAGTGGGCCGCGCTCATCATCACCGAACTTGCCAAGGAGTAGCCTTTCGGCCAGATTCCCCGCCTTTCGGCACCCGAAAAACAAGGAGCTTACCCCGTGAAAATCCACTTCCCGGCAGCCCTGCTGCCGCTCTTCGCGGCAGGTTCGCTTGCAGCCTCCACACTGACCGTCTATCCCTCCGGCCGCGCGGAACTCTCAGCCCCCAATGAAAAAGGAAAGACCATCGTCTTCCAGCCGATGGCCAACTGGCACAATATGGCGGCGCACGGCGAACTGCCGGCACGCGACGATGCCCCCTTCCCCGTGCAGATTTGGTGCAACCGCAACCAAACGCTCAAGGGTTCCTTCGCTGCGAAACAAGATGGCCAGAAAGCAACGCTCTGCTACCAACTCAAGGCCGAATCCGACTTCAAGGTCGGCACCGCATTCCTCAATGTCTGGCTCCCTTCCGACGAATTCGCCGGAGCGAAATACTGGATCAACACCTGGGAGAAAGAACTGCCCCTAGAGAAGAAAGCGTGGTTCGTTTTCCAGGAAAAGACCGCCAAGTTGACCTTCGTCTCGACGGATGGATTACGCAAAATCACCCTCTCCTTCCCCAAGAAGATGCACTTCCACATTCAGGACGAGCGTCCCGGGAATAACCCCAACTTCTCCGTGCGCATTGGAGCCCCCTGGGGCCGCGGATTCAAGAAGGGCGAGGCCTTCGATATCACCGTGACCATCGAGGAGGAATGTGATCCCGTGCGCGTCGCCGTCCAGCGCCCGCTGAAAATCGAAGCTGGTAAAGAGTGGATGGCCTTCGTGCCGAAACTCGACATTGAGCCAGGCTCTGCGCTCGACTTCACGCAAATGCCCTGGCACCACGAACCAGCAGGTAAATACGGCTATGTCGTGGCGAAAGGCGACCAGTACGAGTTCGAGACAAAGCCCGGACGCCCCGTGCGCTTCTACGGCGCTAATCTCTGCTACAGTGCTAACTTTGTGGACAAGGATGCCGCCGAAAAGACCGCGCGACGCCTCGCCGCAACCGGCTACAACGCCGTGCGAATCCACCACCACGACCAGCACGGGTGGGGCTACTTCGGTATGGTCAAGGGTATGAAGGACGGTACCACCCTCAATGCCACCGAACTCGCCAAATTCGACCTGCTCATCGCCGCCCTCGTCAAGAACGGCCTCTACATCACCACAGACCTCTTCGTCTCCCGCGAAACCGTGCCCTGGCGAGAGATTGGTGTCGACCGGAAAGGCGTCATCCATATGGACGATTTCAAAATCTGGTGCGTCGTCCACGAAGGCGCGTGGGAAAACCTCAAAAAGTTCACTCGCGCACTCTACACCCATGTCAACCCCCATACCGGACGTTGCCTCGCGAAAGAGCCCGCCCTCGCCTTCATATCAATCATCAACGAGGGAAACTTCAACAACTACTCCGGCCGCGTGCGCAACTGCCCCGCCTGGCAGCAGGGGTGGAAGAGATGGCTGGCCCAAAAGCGCAAGAGTGATTCCGCATACAACTCCATCAAGGACGAAATCCCCCCTCGATTCGATGCCGATACGCCCGACGCCATCGCATTCCGCATCTATATGAAAGAGGTCGATGACGCCTTTGTCCGCAAGGCCAAGCGCTTCCTAAGGGAGGAACTCGGGTGCAAGGCCCTCGTGACCAACTCCAACGGCTGGAGCCAAAGTTTCGCCGAGCACCAGGAGACCCGCGAACTGGTCTACGACTATGTCGATGAGCACTTCTATGTCGATCATCCCTCGAACATCGGCGGCTATCCCTCGAACATCGGCAACAACAACCTATTCCGCGAACGCAACCGCGGCGTGACCGAACGCATCTTCTCCCGCGTCATGGATAAACCCTTCGCCATTACCGAGTTCAACTACACCGCGCCAGGCAGAAACCGTTGCGCAGGAGGCTTGCTCTTGGGGACATTGGCGGCGTTCCAGAACTGGAACGGTATGTGGCGTTTCGCTTGGACCCATGAAGGATCTGCAATGGGGGTCGACGAATCCCCCGTTATGAAGAACTTCAATGTGGTCACCGACCCGATAAACCAGATGGCGGAGCGGGCTCTCTCAGCACTATTCCTCCGCGGCGATATGCCCAAGGCCACACGCACGCTAGAGATTCTTGTGCCTCAAGCCACACTCGACGACCTCAAACCTCGCCCCGTTTACCCGCCAAACTGGGCAAATCTCGGCTGGCGGGCGAAGATTGGCACCGTCCTTCGCCATAATCCTAAGGCCGACTTCTCGGTTCGCTTCGAAGAGGCCTACGCAAAAGGCTCAACTCCCCCTGCCGATATGAAATCCCTTCCACTTGGGGATGGCCGCGTGACCATCAATCCTGAAAATGGAAGTTTTGCGGTCGCAACGCCGCGAACCTGCGGAATCTTTAGCGAAGGACAAACGCCGCTCAAGGCCGATGCTCTTTTGGCAATGACTGCAACACGCGCCGCTTTGTGGGCGACCTCGCTCGACGGACAACCGTTGCGAACATCCTCCCGCATCCTTCTGATGCACCTGACTGATGTCCAGAACAGCGGCACAATCTATCAAGATCCCATTACACGGAGAATGATTCTCTCTGGCGGCAAGTTGCCTCATCTCGTCCTCCGTGGAGAGGCAAAAGTGCGTCTCGCGGTCTCCAACGCCAAAGCCTTTGATGTATGGGCATTAGACTTCACCGGGCGCCGCTTGGGCAAACTCCATGTCAAGATATCCCCTAATGGTGAGCTTGATCTGAATCTCAAGACCGAACAGACTAGCGGTCAGGTCACATTTGCCTACGAACTGGTCAGAAAGTAGCCGATGCCTGCGCGTTTTACCCCCTTTTCGCTTCCCTCCGATCATACTTCCGACGGCGTCGCACGGCGAGTTCACTTCATCGGTGTTTGCGGAGTGGGTATGGCTGGGGTGGCCGCGCTGCTTGCCCGCAAAGGCTGGATTGTGTCAGGGGAGGACGCACGCCCAAATGAACTGGTTCCTTGGTTGCAGGCCCATAGTATCCAACTGCTTGACGCTCCGCCTCAACATGTTGACCTTTGCGTCCGTACAACAGCCGTCTGTCTCCATCACCCCCATGTGCTAGAGTTGCGCGCGCGGGGCGTGCCCGTTGTGCAACGCGGAGAAGTTCTGGCTGCCCTTGTTGGAAACTCTCGCGCACTGGCAATCTGTGGAACCCACGGGAAGACGACAACCAGTTGTTTCGCAACTAGGCTTCTACAAGAAGTCGGACGAACGGTCTGCTGGTGCATTGGCGGGCAGACGAAATCCCTTGGAGGCGTTGCTGGAGGGGACTCCGGCGGACAACTTGTCGTCGAGGCGGACGAATCCGACGGGACGCTCTCGCGCTACCATCCTGAGGTGTTGGTCGCCACCAATTTAGACCTCGATCATCTAGAACACTTTTCGGATGAAAGCGACCTCTGCGACTGTTTCGCTACCGTAGCCGGACAAACGCGTAGCGCTGTCGCATACTGTTCGGATGCTCCGCGTCTGTGCCGGACATTCCGGTCGCTGAATCTGCCCCAAAGCCTGACATTCGGCTTCGGGATGGCCGATTTGCAAGCCGAAGATATTCAATGCGGAATGGAGCAGTCGCATTTCAAACTCCGCTACCGTGGCAAACTTCTCGGTGAAGCGCATATCGGTGTGCCGGGACGGCACAATGTCCTCAATGCCCTTGGCGCATTGGCAGGCGTGCACCTGTTGACTGGCATCTCTTTCATTGACCTATTGCCGTATCTGGCGAAAGCTACTTCCGAACTACCCCAACGCCGCTACGAAGTCGCGCTTGCCCGTGATGGTCTCCAAGTGGTCGCGGACTATGCACACCACCCCGCAGAAATTGCCGCTGCCTTGGCAATGGCTCGTCTGAAACATTCGGGGCGGCTACGCATTCTCTTCCAACCGCATCGGTTCACGCGAACGCTTGCCCTTCGTCAAGAGTTTCCCCCGGCATTCAAACTTGCCGATGAAGTTGTTCTGCTACCTGTCTACGCCGCCAGTGAGCCCCCCCTTCCCGGCGGCGAGAGCCACGACCTCTATGCCGAGTTCCGTCGCCAAACGGCCCAACGGATTCTCTTGGCGACAACCCTTTCCGAGGCTACCTCCTATTTTCGACGAACCCTTGCGGCGGGGGACTTGTTGCTCATTGTCGGTGCGGGCGATGTCATCCATGTCGCCGAAAGGCTACGAACCCTGAATCTGCCGCAACCGACCAAAGGGGCATCCCTGGCGCCATGGTCTGGCTATGGCACAGGGGGCGAGGCGGAGGAACTGCTTGTCGGAGGCCCTCCCGCTGCGGGCGCACGCTTGGTAGGATGCGGAAGCAACACCTGGTTCAGCGACCTTGGGTATGACGGCACGGTTCAAGTCCTTCGCTCCACGATTATTCCCGAGGGCAATCCGCCTGAGACCGATTACCCCGGCGAGTTGATTGGTTCGGTACTGCTCGAACATCTTGCTGCCAACGGGTGGAGCGGGCTCGAGTTTATGACTGGCATCCCCGGGACGCTCGGCGGGTGGCTCAAATCCAACGCGGGAGCGCACGGGCACGCTATTGGGGAAGCCGTCGCCCGGGTGGACATCGACGGCACACCATTCTGCCCGCGATTTACCTACCGATGTTCCAACCTACAGGGGCGCGTCACGGCTGTCCGGTTCATCCTGCGCCGCGATGAACCGTTGGCCATTCGTGCCCGCCAAGACGAGTACCGTTCACGGCGAATCGACCTGCACGGTTTGCGCACTTGCGGCTCGCTTTTCAAGAATCCTCCGGGCGATTCGGCTGGACGACTCATTGAGCAATGCGGGCTCAAGGGATTTCGCATCGGGGGAGCGCAAATTGCCCCGTTCCACGCCAACATTCTCGCCGCTGGGACTGGTTGCACTTCCAGCGATTTACTCGCTGTTATGCTGACTGTTCAGGGCAAGGTTCTTCAACAAACGGGGGTTCGGCTACTCCCTGAGGTTTCCGGGTTTCCCACCGACTAGCAGCAAGGAAGCGGTTGCGCGTGCGCCAACCATCCCAGTCAGCCCGAACGCGCCCCCCAATGGATTTGTCGAGCACACAATCGGGCAATGCGCAGGTGCCAAAATAACAAAATAAGCCTGGTGTGGTCAAGCCTAAATTAGAACCGACTGTGGCAGAACTAGCGCAGGAGCAGGCAAGTCGATAGTCCCCATTTCACGCGGAACACCGCCTTTGAAGGGGGGGCCAGCCTGCCCGAGGTTTTCGCTCTATCGAGGGCTGCGCGGGGTTAATCCGCAGCCCTCACCTCGTCCCACGCCTGGGCATAAAGGCGAAGTGCAGGGCCTACATCCTTAAGCCAATGTCCGCGCGTGATCGTGGTCTTGTCGGGGAAGACAATAGGGTTTCGGCGAACCTGCTCAGGCAGGAGCGGGTAGGCAGTCTTAACGGGGCAAAGACAGCCCATCCGCGCCATATTGCGCACCGCGTTTTCGGGACGGTACATATAGTCGATGAAGGCATGGGCAAGGGCAACCTGCTGGGCATTTCCGGGTATGGCGAAGTCGTCGGTAGTGAGAATCCACCCGTCTTCCGGGAAGATGAAAACGACTTCCGG
Source organism: Kiritimatiellia bacterium (assembly GCA_034178815.1). Classification (GTDB taxonomy): domain Bacteria; phylum Verrucomicrobiota; class Kiritimatiellia; order RFP12; family DVOR01; genus JAXFQS01. The sequence goes on from JAXFQS010000077.1 coordinate 14,843, forward strand.
ATTATCCTCCTGCATCTGCACGGCATCAGTTCCATAGGCGGCGCAGAGTTTGAACTCGCCAGAGCAGAGACCGCCCTTGTACTCCTCGTTATCATAGCGGAGTATGTGCTTTTGCCACTCCACGAGGCGGGCTTGGGCACGGGCGATATCGACGGGGTTGGTGGTGTTGACATCGAGCCCGAGGGAGAGCAGGGCCGCCCCGAAAGTGTTGCGCACATCGTTGAAAAGTGTGGTGCGATTGGCGAACTGGGGATTGGTCAGCAGCCCATGCCAAGTCCGATTGGTCACGGTCTTCGCGTAAGGGCGCAAGGTGGCCAATCCAAAGGAACTGACGGCGTAGGGGACATGGTAGGCGGCGTCGGGGTCCTGGGGAGCGAGGTAGGTCTCGTCGCGTCCGGAAAGGACATGGGGCAGGAGATTGGTATCAAGGGGACGGATGAGTTTCCGGGCGGTCAAGACGGGAATGAAAAAGGAACTCGGCAAGAGAATGTCGTACTGGCAACCGCCAGCCTGGAGTTTGGCGTACATCGACTCGTTCGTGTCGAATGTATCTGTCTGCACACGGCAACCGTACTCGCGCTCGAATCCGGCGATTACCTCCGGGGAGATGTACTCCGACCAGACAAAGATGTTCAGCGTCGGGCGCTCATCGCGCGAACACCCTGCTGCCATCATCGCCGCAACCGCCAACGCCATCTGAGCCCAACGCTTCATACTATTCTTCCCTTGTTCAGACTGGCACGCCGAAGTCGACAAACTCCACGGGGAGGTGGAACTTCTTCCCCAATGCATCGCCGAGGGCTTGGATTCCAAAACACTCCGTCGCATAGTGCCCGCCGAAGATTACATTTATCTTGTGATGCTCCGCTAGGTTCCAGCCAATCAGCGACTGCTCGCCCGTCAAAAAGGTATCGATTCCTGCCGCGACCGCCTGTTCGACGCCGTCGCCCGCGCCGCCGCTGACAATGCCAATCCGACGCACCCGGTCGGATCCGAACTGCGCCACGGCCAACTCGTTCCCGAGCAACTTCTCAACGCGGTCGCAGAAGGCGGAAAAGTCCTCGTCCAGCGCGCCCCGAACTCCGATTGTCTGCCCATGGTACGCGAACCAGCGGCGAACGCCCTGCACACCAAGCCGCCGAGCCAGTTCCGCATTGTTGCCATACTTCAAACTCGCATCAAGCGGCAGATGGTAGCCGAAAACCGCAATGCCGTGGGCCATCGCCGCGTGCACCAAATCGTAATTTCGCCCGACGAGGCGCGCGAGGGAGTCTCCCCAACTCAAGCCGTGGTGAGCCAAGATGCAATCGGCCCCGCGGGCCGCGGCCATCTCCAACAGCGGCAGCGAAGCGTCCACGCCCACCATCACCCGGGAAACCCACCCGCCGTTGGCAACCTGAAGACCATTGTGGGAGACATCGCAGAAACCGTCCGTCCCCAACTCCTTCGCGAGCCACGCATCCACGCGCTCAAGCGCAACCTTCGCCATAAGACCTCATAGCAGAGCCGTATGCAAAACGGCGCGAATTCTCGCACACTCCGCAGACGATGTCAAACCAAAACACCTCCGGCACAAAACCTTTCTATCAATCGCCCCTATTCCTTAATATAGGACAATCCCAATCGTGCCTAGGAGGATGAAAAAGAGGTGGACGGCAACCGCCCTCCACCTCTGCAACCAATCGCGGCGCACCCTAGCCGTCAATGAAGAGTTCGGCAGTGGAAAAAAGCGGATCCGTCGTGTAGCGAATCCCCAGCCGCCGCAAGCCCGCCTCGTCACCCGGCGTCAGCAAATGCGACACATGCATCTCGCACGAACGCAACGCCGGGAGAGCCCCCAAAGCCCGCTTCGCCGCATCACCGCCAGCCATCGCCGCACTCATAGCCAACCCAATCAGCGTCTCGTCCAGATTGAGCGACGAATACTTGTTCTTCAGAATCTCATGCTTCATCTTGACAATCGACGCGACAACCTCCGGAGCCAGCAGATAACACCCGTCGTCAATCCCCGCCGCAACCTTCACCGCATTGAGAATCGTGGCCGACGCCGCATGGAGCGAAGGCGAATTTTTCCCCGTCACGATACGACCGTCCGCCAGTTCGATAGCCCCACCACAGGCCGCCCCGGCAGTCGCCCCCCTGCCCTGAGCCGCAGCCTCCTGCGCCGCCTGCCGGGCAGGCAGAACCACCCGCCGATCTTCTGGTGTAATCCCCAAATCCTTCATCAGCGTATCGATTCGATCAATCGCACAAGTCTCCACCAGACCATTGCGCGTCGCGTCGCACAAATGCCTAAAGTGACGGCGGATAATCTCCTGCCGAGACGCCTCCCGCACAACCGCATCGTCGACAATCCCAAAACCAATCCGGTTCACCCCCATGTCTGTTGGAGACTGGTACGGACAACGATTCCGGCTGTCAATTCGATTCCAAATCGCCCGCAGGACAGGAAAGGCCTCCACATCGCGATTGTAATTCACCGCCACCTCGCCATGAGCCTCAAGATGGAACGGATCGATTAGATTCACATCCCGCAGATCCGCCGTAGCCGCCTCGTAGGCCAGGTTCAACGGATGCTTCAGCGGAATATTCCACACCGGGAAAGTTTCGAACTTGGCATAACCCGCCGGGCGCCCATTCCGGCAGTCGTGATACAGCATAGTCAAAGCCGTCGCCAGCTTGCCGCTCCCCGGACCGGGACCTGTCACCACCACGATCGGCTTCGAAGTCGGCACATACTCGTTCGCCCCATAACCATGCTCACTGACTATCAACTCGACATCGTTCGGATAGCCGGGCACCTTCTTGTGGCAATACACCCTGATTCCCCGCCGCTCCAGTTTGTTCTTGAACTGCACGGCGGAAGGTTGCCCTTCGAATCGCGTAATGACGACTCCGCAGACCGACAGTTCCCAGCTGCGCAGGTCGTCTATCAACTTCATCGCGTCCGATTCGTAGGAAATTCCGAAGTCTGCGCGCATCTTCTTTCGCTCAATATCTCCCGCATAGATGCAAAGGATGATTTCCGCGTTTTCCTTCAATCGGCGCAAAAGACGCAGTTTGACATTCGGGTCGTATCCCGGCAGACAGCGAGCCGCGTGGTAGTCGTACATCAACTTGCCACCGAACTCCAGATAAAGCTTGTTTCCGAACTGGTCGGCGCGGCGGAGAATCTCTGCCGTCTGCTCTTCAAGATACTTCTCGTTATCGAACCCGATTGCCCGCATCGTTGTCTCCTCAGAGCGTCCCGGATTGCAGCCGCAGGGCGGTTTGGCTCATACGACTCAGGACGCGTTCGCGCCCCAGCAGGACGAGCAGTTCGAAGAGACCGGGGCCCTCCATTACGCCGGAAACGGCGACGCGCACGGGATGCACATAGGCCCCGAGGTTCTTTCCGGTCTGCTCGGCCAGTGCGTGCAATGCGGCTGTGGTGGAATCAATCGTCCAATCCTGGACTTGCTCGAAAGCCGCCTGGGCGGCAAGCAGATTGTCCAGCGCGCCGTCGCCTTTGAGGCGCTTGGAAACCGCCTTGTCGTCGAAGGGGTATGCTTCCGTGAAGCAGTAGACGCAGTTGCGGGGGAAGTCGGAGAACTTCTTGGTTCGCGGCTGGATTTGGTCGAACAGTTCCTGGGCCATTCCGTTGAGGGGTTCTCGGGGTAGTCCTGCGGCGTCCAGGCGCGGGAGAATCTCGTCCAGGTAGGCGGCGCGAGGCATACGGGCAATGTATTCGCCGTTCATCCAGGTGAGTTTTTTCAAGTCGAAGCGGGCGGCGGAGGATTTGCAGCGGTCGAGGGTGAAGGCGGCTATCAACTCCTCGCGGCTCATGATTTCCCGGTCGTCGCCGGGGGCCCATCCAAGGAGGACGAGGAAGTTGAAGAGTGCGTCGGGGAGATAGCCTTGTTCGCGGAATTCGCCGACGAAGGCGGCGCCGTCGCGCTTGGAGTAGGGTTTGCCCATGTGGTTGACAATCATGGGCAGGTGGGCATACTGCGGGGGCTCCGCGCCGAGGGCTTTGAAGAGTTCGATATGCTTAAAGGTGTTCTCGACATGGTCGTCGCCCCGTATTACATGGGTCACGCCTTGCGTGATGTCGTCGACTACATTAGCTAGGTGGAAGACTGGCGAGCCGTCGGAGCGGACGATGACGAAGTCCTGCGTGTCGGTGGCGTGCTTGCGCATCTCGCCCTTTACCAGGTCTCGGTAGGCGACATCGCCGTCTTTGGGCATGCGGAAGATGACGCAATCTCCCTTGCCGCCTTTGTTCTCTTTGTAGGCGCGCCCGTCGGCCAGCAGTTTCTCGGCGGCGGCCAAATGTTTCTTGACCTGGGTGGTCTGATAGACGACCGGCTCGTCGTAGTCGAGTTTCAGCCACTCCATGCAGTCCAATAGGGTGCGGATTGCCTCCGGAGTGGAGCGTTCCAAGTCGGTGTCCTCGACGCGCAGGAGGAAGGTTCCGCCCGTGTGACGGGCGTAGAGCCAGTTGAAAATGGCGGCGCGGATATTGCCGATGTGAACATTGCCGGTTGGACTGGGGGCAAAACGGACTCTGGGCTTCATCTCATCAACCTTGGAGGGAAAATAGCAGAAGGGGGAAGTCTACCCCCTATGGCGGCAAAAGTCAATGAAAAAGGTTCGCGCCACTCCAGCAGGCTCGTTTTCCCGTCGTCAAACTCGGGAAAACAACCTTTCGGGGGCTGGGAAAAGCCCTAGGCGCACGGCTTGATTGGATTCCGGCCCAAAGGTTGCCAGCAACGCCCCCAAAAGGTGCCTACCTTCGGGGATGACACCTGCCTACCTCCACCCCCAAGAGGTGCGTACCAACTGCCCCCGTCCGATGGCTTAGCCCACGGCGGGAATCGGAAGCGTTTCGCCCCCCTTCTCGGCGCTCAAGTGGGCATAGATGCCGGCAATCGTGGCATTCAAAGACGAGACCACATCGCAACAGGGCGTGTGGTTCTTGAGGAGAATCGCGCGGATAAAATCGTCTGTCAAATAGCCGTGGCTCCCCCCGTGATCGCCGGCCGGCATGCCAGGCGGAAGCTGGGGCTTGCGCCACGCCACCCGTTCCAAAGCCAGAGGGTCGCCCAAGAACGCCATCGAAGCATCGTCATAAGAACCCTTCGTGCCCCAAATGCGCCCCCTCTCGCCATTGCGCGAAAGCACATCGTAGGCCACCAGCATCCGGGCCGCGCCCCCCTCCTCCGTCTTGAACAACGCAAACTCGCTACCAAAACGATTCCCATAGCGGTTCGGACGGGAATAGCACGGCAACACGCTCGGACGGGCAATGCAGGAAACCTCCGTCAAGCGGCGATGCGTCGTGAAAATGTAGTATCCCGTCGCGTGCGTAGCATAGTAGAGCGGCGGCAGACAATCGCGCCATCCCTTGTAACTGCCGACCCCCAAACCATCCCTCAAGTTGGCGCAGTGGAAATACTCCCCCTCGCAGTAGACAATAGCCCCCATCTCCCCCGCCTCGTACAGCTTGCGCATCGTATGGCACGACTCCCTGAAGGCAGTCGTCTCGTTCATCTGGTAGACCTTCCCGCTCGACTTGACCGCGGCAAGCAACCTAGGCACCAAGTCCAACTGTTCCTTCCCCAGCAAGGCAGGCACAGCCGAACAGACATGCAAACCATGCTCCAGCGCCAGAATGGCAAGTGGGGCATGACTGGGCGCATCCGTGGCAATATAAAGCGCCTCGACCTTATCCTCCGCCGCATGCCGAATCAACTCTTCGCAACTAGCATAGGTACGCTTCGCCCCCGTGCGTTGCTGGAGCAGACGGCACCGCGCAGGATCCAAGTCCGTACAGGCAACGACTTCAACATTCGGGTGGTTTTGGTAGCCAAACGCCGACCCGAAACAGCACACACCTTCGCCCGCGATTCCTACCCGCACCTTGCGCTCGGAGAAAGGTTTACAAGCCTCCAAAGCAACCCGCCCCGGAGAGGAATCATTGAAATCGCCCTGCCTAGCGGTTGCGAGCCCAGCAGAGGCGAGAATAGCCATCCCCGAGCCTAGGAAATTGCGTCTTCCTGTCATCTTTCCTACCCTTCCTGAGCCGCCTTAGATTTGCGGAATCTTGAGCGTTTCGCCCCCTTTTTCAGCGGAAATATGAGCATAGACGCCGGCAAGGGTGGTATCCAGCGCAGTCTTGAGGTCAACACAGACCTTGTGGCCGGGAACAAGAATGCCGCGGAGGAAATCGTCGGTCAGATAGCCGTGGCTTCCCCCGTGCGCGCCGGCGTCGACACCAGGCGGCAATAGAGGCTTGAGCAGGTTGACTTTGGCAACGATTTTCTTGCCCGAATCGAGGCCGTGGAAGCCTGTGGTATAACTGCCCAGTGTGCCGTGAATGCGTCCGACTTCGCCGTGGTAGCCGGGGGCGTCCCAGACAACGGCCATACGCGCAGTACTGTTATCGGAGGTCTTGAAGAGGGCAATCTCGGAGGCGAATGGGCTGCCATAGGCGTTGGCGCCGCCTTTGAAGTCTGGAAGGTCGCTCCTAATGCCGTGGCAGGCGACTTCGGTGAAGGAACCGTGGGTAACGCAGGTGTAGTAGCCGTTCGAGTGGGTTGGATAGTATTGGGGCGGAAGGCCCTTGCGCCAGTTGTTGTAGGAAGGTATGCCGGTCGTGCCCCAGTAGTGGAAGTATTCGCCCTCGGTGTAGACGGGGGAACCGAATCCGCCTGCTTCAAAGATGCGTCGCATGGCGTAGCAGGAGGCCCTAAAGGCGGTTGTCTCGTTCATCATATAGAGTTTACCGCTGGCCTTGGCGGCATCAATCATGCGGGGGACGAGGTCGAGTTGCTCTTTGCCGAAGAATGCGGGCACGGCGGAGCAGACATGGAGTCCATGCTGGAGGGCAAGAATGGCCAGACGGGCGTGGCTGGGCGCGTCGGTGGCGATGTAGAGGGCCTCCAACTTGTCCTCCGCCGCGTGGGCAATCAACTCCTCGCAGCTGGGGTAGGTCTTTTTCGCGCCGGTACGCTTCTGAAGGAGGCTGCACTTGGCCGGATCGAGGTCGGTGCAGGAGACGACTTCGGCGTTGGGGTGGTGCTGATACTCGAAAGCGGAGCCGAAACTGCAGAGTCCTTCGCCGGCGATACCCACGCGCACCTTCCGTTCGGAGAAGGGCGTCCACTTCGTCCCCGAAAGTTTCCCGGCGTCACGCTCGTCGAACCCTTGGATAGGCTTGCCTTTCGTACCCGCCGCATAGCCTGCTGAGGCGGCCAAAATAGCCGCACCTGCCCCCACAAACGCCCTTCTTCCAATCATTTCGAACCTCCTGGTTGGTTGTCCCTTAAAAGTTGCCGGCCCTTGGGCGAAGTCTAGCCGAATCCATCCGGACGCGCTCGATCACGCGACAAGATAGCCGGTGGCAATCTGCGCCAAGGACACAAAACCGATATTCTTGAGTGTACCACGGGAAGACGGAAATTGCAACCCCATTCTGCGCAGTTCCCCAGCCATTCTTCCGCCTCAAAAGGTTCCAACCTGTCCGAGCGATTTCTGCCAACCTATCGACTCCACACCTGCCTACCACAGCCCCCTCAAGGTTGACATCTCTGCAAGCAAAAGGTTTTCCCCCATTCCCCTCAACGCCCCGCCCATCTCCCAGCCGAACCGCCTACAGCCGCACCATCCGCTCGACAATCACTCGAGCCGCATCCACCTTCGACATCAACGGCAGGCGCTCCACCCCAGAGACCGTAACCAATGTGATCCGATTCGTCTCGACTGCGAATCCACAGCCCGGCTCCGAAACATCATTGGCGCAAATCATATCCAGCCCCTTATCGCGCAGTTTGCGCGAAGCCTCTGCCAAAGGCTCCCCCGTCTCCGCCGCGAATCCGACAAAGATTCGCCCCCCCTTCAACGGCCGCAGACGCGAAAGAATATCCGGATTCGGCACCAATTCCAGCGTCCCAGACATCGCCGACTTCTTCAACTTCACTGGCGATGGATTCTTAGGCCGCCAGTCCGCCACAGCCGCACACATCACCAGCGCGTCGGCAGACGGCAGAAGTTCCTGCAAGACCGAAAGCATCTCAAGCGCCGACACCACATCCCGCCGTTCCACCCCATCGGGCGTCGGCAAAGCAACCGGTCCCGCCACCAAAGTCACACGATGCCGAAGTTCCGCCGCTGCCTGCGCAACCGCAAAGCCCATACGCCCCGTCGAACGGTTGGATAGAAAACGAACCGGGTCAATCGCCTCGCGCGTCGGCCCCGCAGTCACCACAATCCTCACGGCAGACTCTCCACAACCACACGCCCCTAAGCAGCCCCCCGCCCCAAGCCAAAACGCAACAGATACTGCTCCGCCAAACGCACCGCATTCGCCCCCCCCGATAGCCCCAAAACCTGCCGAACCCTGCCATCCGCCCCCAACAGCACATCCAGTTCCAACCGCCCCGCCGGAAGCCTCCATTCAGGCCGCTTCCCCGCAAAACCAAACCCCGCCCGAACCAACGCCCCGTCCGGAATCAGACGCACCGAAGGCCCCCTTGCCTCCACCTTTGGGGGAACGGGCGCAACATCCAAAGGCAACAAATCGTTCGGACGAAACGCCCCCTCGGGAATCTTCGCCCCCCCCCGAAAAGGCAACTCCAAAGCCTGCCCCCGCAACTCGTCCAGAGGCAACGGAGACAAGACCAAAGCCCGTCCGAAAAAACGCTCCAGCGCATCCGTTGCAAGCCGCCTATGCGCCGTATAATCAGGCCTAGCCGCCAGCAACCGGGAAGCATCCCCAAACCAATAGGATACCGGAGGCAAAACCGCCTCCTGCGTACCCGCATCCCCTGCAGGATGCCGCGAATCGGCCAAAATCCCCCACAGCATCGCCAGCAGACACCCCGCAAGAATCCCTCCAAGCCAACCAATGCGACGGATCATGACCTTACTGCGGCTTCTGCACCAGATTGATTCGTGCCACCCCCGCGCGGCGCAACGCATCCACCAGCCCCACGACCAGCCCGTGGGCCAATCGTCGGTCAACCAAAAGATTCAACTCCTTGCGCCCCTCCGCCAACATTCCTACCTTCCTTGCCAGTTCAGACCAGCCGCCCCCGGCATCCGCCATATACCGCGCATCGTCGAAAAATACAGCCATCACCGTGTCCCCCTCCGCACGCTCCACCGGCACCGCCACCATCATCAGCCCACGCAACATTCCCTCGCGCAATTCCCCCCCCGCCTCAGGCACCGCCACACTCCCTGGAATCACAGAGACCGAACCCGAAAGCACAAACGCCCCCCCCAACAAGACAAATACCGACAGCCACGGCACCAACAGCCAAAAGCCGCCCGAAGCCTGATACCTGTCGCGAGGCGTGAAGTCAAAGGGTCTCATACCCCTCTTCCTTGCTTCCGGCGAAATAGCGAAATAGCGTCGCCGTCCCCGCCGTCAAATCCTGAGCCAGCCGCGCAAGCTGCTCCGAGAGGATATGGTGTAGCACATAACAGAGTGTCGCAACTATCAATCCGGCCGCCGCCGCGCCTATCGCCCCGCCCAGCACATTGGCGAAGACGGAGGGTGTCATAACCGGCGCGTTGGAGGCGATCGAATACAGCCCCGAACGAATTCCGAAGATTGTCCCGACCAGTCCTAGAAGGGGGGAAATGCGGGCAATAAGCAGTAGCACCGAGATGCGCCGATTGAGTCTTTCGATCTCCTCTTGTCCCACTACGGCGAGGGCATCGTGGAGCACCATCGGGGAGTCATCGCGCCTTGCCAAAGCCTCCCTTGCAACCGCAGCCAATGGGCCTGGAGCCTCTTCGCAGATGGAGATTGCTTCCTCCAGGCTACCCTTGTCCATAAGGTTGAGCACGCCCTGGAGGAAGGAAGAAGGGTCGACCATTGCGCGACGGAACCGGAGGATCCTGTCGAGAAAGACGAGCAGGGACGCCAAGGCGCCGACGCTCAGGATGATGACAATGCCGCGGGCGGCGAGGAAGTAATCCATCACTGTGGTTGCTCCATTAGTCTCCGGCGCAGTTGTCCGCAGGCGGCCGAGGCGGACTTGCCTCTGGATCGGCGCAGGGTGGTGTTGATGCCGGAGGTGGTGAGTATCTCCTGAAAGGCGCGGCAGGAAGCTTCGTCCGGGGCGGAGCCGTTGAACTCTTTGACGGGGCTCAGCGGGATGAGGTTGACGCGGCCGCCGGGTTCGCGCAGGAGGCGGACGAGTTCGCGGGCGTGGGAGGGAGATGCATTGAGTCCGTGGACGAGGGTGTATTCGAATGTGACGATGCGGCCTGTTTTCTGCGTATAGCGACGGCAGGCATCCATGAGGTCGCGGAGTGGCCAGGTTCGGTTGACGGGCATGATTTGGGAGCGGAGGGTGTCGTTGGGGGCGTGGAGGGAGACGGATAGTTCAAACTGGACGCCTTCGTCGGCTAGGCGGTCGATGCCGGGCACAACGCCGCAGGTGCTGATGGTTATATGCCGGGCACCGATGTAGAGGCCTTGGGGGGCGTTGAGGATTTTGAGGGCTTTGAGGGTCTCGTCGTAGTTGTCGAAGGGTTCGCCCATGCCCATGACGACGATGTTGTTGGGCCTTGTGATGTCTTTGGTCTGAAGGGCACTCTGGCGCATGTGGCGGCACGCGGCGAGGACTTGTCCAACGATTTCATCGGCCCGAAGTCTGCGTTTGCATCCGAGTTGTCCGCTGGCGCAGAAGGCGCATTTGAAGTTGCAGCCGATTTCGGTGGAGATGCAGAGGGTAAGGCGGTCGTTCTGGGGGATGTAGACGCTCTCGAGGATTTCGCCGTCGAGGCAGCGGTGGGCGAACTTTTTGACGCCGTCGCCGGCTTCGTCGCAGGCGATTTGGTGGAGAGTCTGGATGGGGTAGTCTTGTTCGAGACGGGCGCGGAGGGGGTTCGGGAGGGTGGTGGCCTGGGACCAGTCTTGAATCTGGTCTCGGTAGAGTGCGCAGGCGATTTGCCTACCGCGGTATCGGGGGATGCCTAAGGTTTGGCAGATGGAGTCCCACTCTTCGGGATGGATGGCGTAGGCTCCGGCAATCATGGGCGGGGGGCGAGTTGGTCGAGGATATGCTGGGCGAGTGCTTCGTCGGGGATGAAGGCGCCGACCTGGAGGGTGCCGAGGGCAAGGGGGGTGGCGGTAGCCGGGGTATAGGGGGCGACACCGCGCTGACCATCTTTGAGGCGGCAGAAGTATCCGAATCGGGCGGTCTGGTGGGCGGCGCAACTGTTGGGGCAGCCGGAGATGCGCAGGTCGGTGAGAATCGTTTTGGCGTAGCGGGCCTTTTCGGGGGAACCTTCGGGGAGCAGGCGGTCAAGGCCGGCGGCGAGGGTTTGGGCGGTGGGGGTTGGGTCTCCGGCTCCGGCCATGCAGACGGTGTTGCCGACGCAGGTGACGATGTGTCCGGCGAAGGATCGCACGGTCAAATCGATGTCCGCGAAGTCATTGAGCAGGGCGGCCTGTATCGCGGGCAGGTCTTCGACTGAAAGGTTGCAAAGAAGGAGGTCTTGAGATGGCAATATCTGGATCTCTTGGGTGCCTATCTCCCGGAGCCATTGGTGGATACGAGTGAGTTGGGGCTCTGTGAGGTTGCCGTTGGGGACAAAGAGGCGGACGGAGCAGCGATCGGGAGCGGGGCCGGGAATCACGGCAAGTTGCTGCCACTGGTTGGCGGGGGTGTAGGTCTGGACGACTGGGGCGGGAAGTTGGGGGACGACGGGAGCGAGCGGGGCCTGAACGCTGGCGTAGCGTGCCTTGAGTTCGGCGGCAAAGGTCTCGTCGCCCCCGAGCTGGTCGCGCAGGAAACGGATTCGGGCGTTGGCGCGGTTCTCGCGGTTGCCCTTGGCGTGGAAGAGTTCGGTCAACGCGACGGCGAGACGGATGCAGTGCTCCGCGGGGAGGTCGTCAAAGAGTTTAAGCCCTAGCCTCGGGCGACCGCCTAGACCGCCGCCGACCCAGACTTGGAAGACCGGACGACCGTCTTTGACAGTGGCGAGAAAGCCAAGATCGTTCGACGCCGCGAGCAGCAGCCCCCCGTCTTGAGGGCGGTCGGCAAAGGCAATCTTGAGTTTGCGCGGGAGCGCATAGGCCTTGGGAACCTCGCAGAATGCTTTGGCTAGCGCAGTCGCCAAAGGTCGAACCGGAAAGACCGAACCGGGCGTGAGGTCGGCTCCTGGCTGGAGGTAGACATTGCGGAAAGTGTCGCCACCGCCGCCGAGGAAGGGGAAGGCGTGGGCGCGGCAATAGGCAAGGATTTCCCCAGTCTGCTCCGGGCGAATGTCATGAAGTTGAAAGTCCTGACGAGTGGTGAGGTGAAGTTTCGGCACCGCCCACCGCCGCATCAGCTCCGAAAGGACGGCGAGATCCTCGACTGAGGCATACCCGCCCGTGCGGCGAAGGCGCATCATAAACAGCCCGTTCTTCTGGCGATAGATGCCAAAGCCCGCTGATGTTTTCTTGAGCGCAGGCCAGTCGATTTCACCGGATGCGTAGGCCGAAAGAGCGGCGGTCAATGAGTCAGTCATCGGGATTCTCCTGCGTGGTGACGGTAGAGCTGGATGGCATTCCAGGCATTATGGAAAAAGACATAGATGGTCGGCCCCAACGCGACAATAGGATTGGCATAAGCGAGCGCCAGATAGACCGTGTAAGAGTTGTTCTTCTGCCCCAGACACTGGCTGCACTCCAGCCGATAGCGGCCGCCAATGAAATAGCCCGCCAGGAAGTTGATCGCGCAGATCACCCCCACAACCACGGTAATCGCCCCCAAGAGCGACCAAGGCACCTCCGGCAGCGCATCAATAAAGGCTCGGGCATTGGCGGTTATCAGCACCACGACGAAAATCCAAGCGAAAAACGACCACGGCCCAAGCCGCCGCGCCAAAGCCTCGGCACGCACCGGAAAGAACCGTCGCAACGCCAGCGCAGTCGCCAATGGAAGGAACATCACCCCACCAATCCGGCAAAACACATCACCAACCAATTGGACAGGAACCCCGCCCGTATGTAGCACCAAAGGTATCAATAACGGCAACAGGAGGGAAATCCCGACCCCTGAGAGAAGAAAAGCCGCCACCGCATAGGACACATCCCCGCCAATCATACCCACAATGGCAGGCGCTGCCGTCGCCGTAGGGGTAATCGCGGCAAAAAAAGCAGCCTGCGCAAGCGGCTCGTCCAGCGGAAGAAGTAGCCGCCAGACCAGCACAGCAAGCCCTGCACCAAATAGCATCGATACCCCCTGCGAGAGGCGAAACATACGCCAAGACGGTTCGACTTTCAGGCACGAGGAGAAGAGCATGAAAACAAGCAACGGGCGAATGAGACTGCTCCATCCCGACAAGACCGGAAGGAGTCCGCCGATGGCAAAGGCGAGCAGCAGACCGCCCGAACGCAGGAGCGCGTATTTCATTCCTTCTTAGGCAAGGCTGGCACCCGTAGAGGCGTTGCCAACAAGCCTTGAATAGCGGTTGAGCCACCCGTGCAACTGCCTTGGAGTCCAAGGCTTGGCTGCGGCGCGGCGGCGGGCGATTTCGCCGTCGGTGAGGTCGACACTCAGGGTATGGCCGGGTATATCGAGTGTGATGCGATCGCCATCTTGAAGCAGTCCGATCAAACCGCCTTCAGCGGCCTCTGGGGAGACATGTCCTACGCAGGCGCCGTGGGTACCTCCGGAGAAGCGTCCATCGGTAATCAGGGCGACGGACTCGCCAAGGCCTGCCCCCATAATATAGGAAGTAGGCGCGAGCATCTCCTGCATTCCCGGGCCGCCTTTGGGGCCTTCGTAGCGGATGACGACAACATTGCCCGGCTTGACTTTGCCGCCTAGGATGCCCTTCCCGGCCTCTTCTTCGGAATCGAAGCAAACTGCGGTTCCAGTGAAGCGGAGCATGGATTGGGCGACGCCGGCCTTCTTGACTACTGCGCCTTCGGCGGCGAGGTTCCCGCGAAGGATGGTCAAGCCGCCATCTTTGGAGTAGGGGTTGTCGAGGGGGCGGATAACAGCGTCGTTGGAGGGAGTGGCTTTGGCGACGACATCGGCGAGGGTTTCGCCGGAGACAAGGGGTCTGGAGAGGTCAAGCAGGCCTGGGATCTGAGCGATACGGGCGAGGATGGCGGGTATGCCTCCGGCGGCGTCGACATCCTGCATGTGGTAGTTGCAGGATGGGGAGACTTTGCAGATGTGGGGGCACTTCTGGGAGATGCGGTTGATGCGTTCGAGGTCGTAATCGAGTCCGGCTTCCCGGGCGATGGCGAGGGTATGCAAAACGGTGTTGGAACTGCCGCCCATGGCCATATCGAGGGCGAAGGCGTTGTCGATAGTCTCAAGGGTGATGAGGTCGCGCGGGCGGGGTGCTCCGGCCTTGGCGATGGCGACTGCTCGCCGGGCTGCGGCGCGCCAGAGTTCCCTGCGCCGGGGGTCTGTAGCGGGGATGGTTCCATTACCTGTGAGGGCCAGTCCGATGCATTCGCAGAGGCAGTTCATGGAGTTTGCGGTAAACATGCCGGAGCAGGAGCCGCAACCTGGGCAGGCGTGTTCCTCGGTGTAGGCGAGTTCGGCTTCGGTGATGGCGCCGTTGTTGTAGCGGGCGACATCTTCGAAGACGGTGATGAGGTCGGTGGCCTTGCCGTCTTTGGCCTTGCCGGCGACCATAGGGCCGCCGGAGGCGAAGATAGTGGGCAGGTTGGCACGGAGGGCTCCGAGGATCATGCCGGGGACGATTTTATCGCAGTTGGGGATGCAAATGACCGCATCGAAGGCGTGGGCTTTGAGCATGGTCTCGACGGAGTCGGCAATGAGTTCGCGGCTCGGGAGGGAGAGTTTCATTCCGGCGTGGCCCATGGCGATGCCGTCGCAGACGCCGATTGTGTTGAATTCAAAGGGCACGCCGCCCGCGGCGATGATTTCCTCCCGGACGAGTTTGCCGACTTCCTGGAGGTGGCAATGTCCGGGTATGATGCCGACATAGGAGTTGCAGACGGCGATGAAGGGCTTGTCGAGATCTTCGCGCTTGACGCCCGTCGCCATCAGCAGGCTGCGGTGGGGGGCGCGTTCGAAACCTTTCTTGATCAAATCACTGTTCATAGTGCTTTCCTCTTGGAGCGGCGGGCGGCAGGCGGCGCATAAGACGGAAGGCTTCGCCCGCATTGGTTGCATTTTACCAAATCCCCCCGTGCTTGGCAAGGCAGGACTGCGACGCCTCCAGCGAGGCGCACAGGTTGCAAGGTTCGCCGCTCCAAGGTTGCAACCTGCATCCCCGTTTGGTTGGAACCTCTGCGTGGACTTCCTTCCTACCTGCCGGAAATGGAGGTTGGCACCTTCCGACGCCCATCACGGAGGCCTGCGCCGACTGCTGACACAATCCTAACCAAGACAGACTATTCTGAACGGCGGTTCAACGATTGGGCTTGTGTTGCCACCACGCCCGTGCTAATATCCTTATTATGAAGATAGTTAATCGAATCTGCCTGGCTCTTGCCGCTCTCCCCGTCATTGCCGCAACCGCAGCCCCCCTGCGCGTCGCGAGTTGGAACATCCGCGTGGCCGGAGCCGACCGCAACGACAACGCTTGGACGAACCGCCGCGAAGCCGTCTGCACCCTCATCCAGCGAGAACGCTTCGACCTCGTCGGTCTGCAGGAAGTCGGAGGCCCCCAATGGCGCGACCTGCGCGAAAGGCTCCAGGAGTACCGCCTCCTCGGACGCGGGCGAGAGGCCTCAACCCCCGAAAGTGAGGGGGTCGCTATCGCCTATCGTCCCGACAGCCTCACCCTCGTGACCAATGGCGTCTTCTGGCTCTCAGAGACCCCCGAACATCCCGGTAGCCGCCTTCCAGAGGCAGCCTACCCCCGCACCGCCGTCTGGGCGCGATTCTGCCTCGACGAGACGGGGCAAACCTTCCTCTTCGTCAACACCCATCTCGACCACGCAAAGGAAGAAATCCGCCGCCGACAACTCGACATTCTCCTCGCCCGCCTCGAAGCAATCGCCTCAAAGAAAGAACCCATTCTCCTCGCAGGTGACTTCAACACCCACCGACTCTCGCCCACCCTCGTGCCCCTGCGGAAACACTTCCGCGAGGCCCTTGCCGCCTCCCAAAGCCGGCCGACCGGGCCTTGGCGCACCTACAACGCCTGGCAATACATTCCCCCGCAAGACGAGTTGACCCTCGACCTCGTCTCGGGCGACATCACACGCGCCGAAAAGATGTTCGGCGTGGCCGGAAAGTTCCGCCGAATCGACCACCTCTGGGCAACCCCGGACATCCGAATCTTGACCTTCAAAACCCTCCCGGACGGACGCGAGAAACCCTACCGCTACCCATCCGACCACTTTCCCATCGCACTGGAAATTCAACTGAAGAAGGCACGCCCGTGAAAACATTCCTGCCTACCTTACTTGCCCTCGCAGCCCTACCCCTGCTCGCAACAGGCGAGTACCAAGCCACCCCGTCCGAAACGCCACCCTACCTCTGGAGCAACCGCTCAAACTGGCGCGTCGACGGCTTAGTCCCCGATGCCCTCCCGGGTAGCAGCAGCATTGTTTGGCTCGACTCCGCCGAACTCACGCTTGAGCACCCCTTTATCCTCGATGCAACAATCGGGGCTCAGGAAATCAGCACACTTCGTCTGCGCAACGCCGCCCTACGACTCGATGCCGGAGCCTGCCTCAAAACGACTAGTACCGCGAACTCTTTCTTCCTCGGCGACAAGGAAGGTCAGCACTCCATCCTTGAATTGGAATCGGGCTCGGCCGTGACCAACAGCGGGGTCGTCTACCTCGCCAATGGCGGCACTGCGGCAGTCACCAACCGGGGCGGCTCCTTCGCACTGACCTTGGCCAATAAAAACCTGATTGTAGGCAATGCCGCAGGTTCTCGCGGAACCTACACGCAGACGGGAGGCGCCCTCTCGGTTGCCGCCGATTGGATCCTAGGCGTGAACGGCAACGCGGAGGTTCAACTCCTAGGTGGTACCGCCAAATGTAAGAACCTTCAGTTCGGAACCAAAAGCGGATCCGGATCCTTGCTGACCCAAATTCCCCTCTCCGTCTCGGGTAACATCAAGGTCGCCAGAGGGCAACTGACCCTCGCCGGAGATGCTACCAACGACCTCGCAGGCTTGCTCTTCTCCACCGGCACGCTCCGCCTTCAAGGGGGGACCGTGCGGGCAACCTCCACGACCGTTCGCCCCAACCTCCAGATTGCCACCAATGGTCTACTGACCGGATATGGGAAGGTCATCAACAAGACCACGACTGACGCCTATGCCTCCTTTGCCTTGAGTGGAGGTCGCGTCGTGGCTGACGGCGGGGAACTCTCTCTCAATACCGTCATCGAAATGGCAAACACCCTTGATTCCGAAACCATTCCCGGCAGCGGCTGGTATGCCGTCAATGGCGGCTCCGTCCTGATGCCCTGCGTTTATTTGCCCAAAACCGATGGACTGGCCGATGTTTCAGTCGCACTCGGCACCGACGCTGAAAAAGAGCATCCAGACTTGATTGGCGCCTGCCGAATTACCCTGCGCGGGAAGGCATCCACCCGCGACGCCTACTTGCGCGGCGGGCTCCTCGCGCTCGACCATCCGGAGGCGCGGCTCGAAAGTCATCCCACGCCCGAAAAGGTCGTTCAAGTTTGGCGATTCGGGCTCTTTTCCAACCGCGACACCTTCACGCTCGACAAGTGCGCGCCATTCACCGACACCACCATCGAGTTCCGCTTCGACGATTCCGCCGTAGGGGCTTCCGACCGCCTCGTCCTGCGCCGTCTCGAAGGCGGCAAGTGGGTGCGCGTCGCGACCGTGACTGCCACTGCCGCCGGGCTCATCGCACTCTCCTCGCCGCTGCCCGCCTTGGACGACGAACTCTATAACCTAGGCACCTACGCCCTTAGCACCAGCCAAGCCCCGACCCTCATTCTTGTCTACTGATTCCAGTCGGCGGTTGCTATGGACGGGGCTCTGTCCTACCCGGCCGCCCATATAGGCTTGACACCCCCGGGTAAAACCGCTAAACTCCACCCCGTCAAGCCTATGAGCCCCCGCCGACTTCTCATCCCCTCTATCCTCGCCGCCACACTGCTGGGCGCCCAAGAGCGCATTCATACCGTCACGGATGTACCCAGTTACGGCGCCTTCATACAAGGCCTCGCCGAGTTTTGCCGCCCCGCCGAGGCCATGAAGGCGCTCCAATACATCCACCGCAACTGCCAAAGCCGCTTCCTTCTGCCGACCTTTGACGGAGTAGCCCTCGACGCCCCCCTGCAAACCGTCGCAACCCTCTCCCCCAACGGCACGACCAACCAGATTCTTTGGCTCAACCTCGACAACCTTGCCACCTTCAAACTCCAGACCGGCAAGTGCTACGGCAAAGCCGACTTCACCAAGGCCTGGCACTGCTGGAGCAAACCGAAAGATGCCGCGTTGCCCCCCAACCTCGCACTCGGAACCCTTCTCGGAAATACCATTCTCTCGACCCGCCCCATCGGCGCAGACCTTGCCGGCCCCCTCCGCAACGCCCTTCCGCCCCTCGACTCGAACCGCAAAACCGTCCTCCGCCACCACCTCATCTCCCGCGAATCCCGCGCCTTCCTCGCCTCCTTCGGCATCCTTCGTCCGGACGATCTGGATGCCATCAACACCTGCCATTGCGAACTCGAAGCATCCCCGCACCAGGCAACCTTCCGCATCGTCCTCACCTCGACGCCGGGCTCGCCCCTAGCCAACTGGATTCGCACCACGCCCCCCCCAACCAACTTCTGGAGACACATTCCCCGCGGCGTTCCCCTCGCCTCCATTCTTCCCACCCGCGAAACCAACGGGCTCTCTGAATCCGCGTTCTACCTGATGCCCGACACCGCCAACCACCGTTTCTCCTTCAAGAGTTTCCGCAAAACCGCCTCCCCCGCACACGCGACGCAGCTCTTGGACACCTTCTCAAAAGGCGACACCAACCACTTCCTCACCCCATTGACCACCCTCGGCTACCGCGTCAGTGCGCAAAAGCCCCTTACCATCGACGCCCGGCCGGCTCGGCGCCTGCGCATCCAAAAAGAGAATGCGCTCGTCGACACCCTTCCCTCATTCGGACTCCCCGTCAGCCCGGTCAGACTATTCCGCCAGACCGACACCCTCTATGCCACCGCCCTTGGCGATACCCTCGTGCTCGCCTCCGGCAACCCAGAAAGCCTAATGACCGCAGCCCGCACTGCCACCCTGCCCGGCCCCGACTTCCGCCGCCGTTTCTTGCGGTATATCCCCGAAAACGCCGATATCCTCGCCGCCGGAATCCTCCAGCCAACCGCCCTCTTGCGCCATTGGATTGCCTTCCTGCCAAACAGTTCCGCACTCCTCCAGAAACTCCCCGACGCCGGAGACGACCTCGCTTGGGCGTTGACCCGGGAAAGCAAAGACTCCCTTGCCCTCTCGATTTGGCTCCCCCAGACCGAAGCATTTGCCCTGCAAGCCACATTTAACCGCGGCATCGGCGTCCTTCAGGAAGTCCTAATGCAGTACCTCTTTCAGGAAATGATGCAGAAAGCCTCGACCGAACAAGAAAGTGAACAATAAACTATGAAAGTGCTCGTTATAGGAGGCGGCGGTCGCGAACACGCCCTCGTCTGGAAACTCTCCAAGGACTCCCACCGCCCCGAAATCTACTGTGCCCCCGGCAACGCCGGCACCGCCCGGCTCGCCACCAATGTGCCCATTGCCGCCGAAGACATCAAAGGTCTGCTGGCTTGGGCAATCGAGCACAAGCCGGATTTGACAGTAGTCGGCCCCGAAGCCCCGCTCTGCGCTGGACTCGTCGACGCTTTTGCCGCCGAAGGACTCCGAGCCTTTGGGCCGACCGCCGCCGCGGCTCGCCTAGAAGGCAGCAAGGTCTTCTCGAAAGAAGTGATGGCCGCAGCGGGCGTTCCCACAGCCCGGGCCGAGGTATTCACCAGTAGCCAAGATGCCATCCAGGCGCTCGAGCGCTTTACCCTTCCCGTCGTCGTCAAAGCCGATGGACTGGCCGCTGGAAAAGGCGTCATCATAGCCCAGACAGTTGCAGAAGCCGAGTCAGCCATTCGTTCGATGCTCGACGAAGCGCTCTTTGGAAAGGCCGGCACGGAGATTTTGATCGAGGAGTTTCTCGACGGCGAGGAAGCCTCCCTGCTACTGATGACCGATGGAGAGCATGTCGCCGTGCTCCCAGGCTCGCAGGATCACAAGCGCGTCTTCGATCGGGATGGTGGCCCCAATACGGGTGGTATGGGCGCCTACTCCCCTGCGCCGGTCGTCACCCCTATGGTTCGGAACTTTGCCGCCGAACAGATTGCAAAGCCCATGCTCGCCGAATTGCGCAAACGGGGAATTGTCTACAAAGGGATCCTCTACGCCGGATTGATGATTGGCTCCCGAGGCCCACAAGTGTTGGAATTCAATGTTCGCTTCGGAGATCCAGAGACCCAAGTCGTTCTGCCCCGCATCAAGGGCGATATCATTCCGCTCTTCGAGGCGTGTATCGATGGTACGCTCAATCCCTCTGATGTCCGCTACGAAGAGCGTCAGGCGGCAACGGTCGTAATGACTGCGCCTGGCTACCCCGGCCCCTACCCGAAGGGTCTGCCAATTGAGGGGTTGGAAACCATCGACGATCCTGAAGTGGTGGTCTTTCACGCCGGCACAACAATCAAGGATGGGCGAACCGTGACTTCGGGCGGACGCGTGCTTGCCGTCACGGGCATGGGAAGCGATCTGCGCGAGGCGGTCAATCGCGCCTACGCGGCCGTTTCCAGGATTCATTTCGAAGGGGCGCATTACCGAAAGGACATTGCGCACCGCGCCTTCAACCGGTTCAAATGAGGTATCTGAAATGAGCAACCCTCTTGTTGCATTAGTGATGGGAAGCGACTCGGATTGGCCGGTCGTCCAAAAGGCGGCAGCGGTGCTGAAGGAGTTCGAGATTCCCTTCGAGGTGCGCGTGCTTTCGGCGCACAGAACCCCCATCCAGGCGGCGGAATATGCGCGCACGGCAGAGGAACGCGGGCTGCGCGTGCTGGTTGCTGCGGCTGGTTTAGCGGCTCATCTGGGCGGGGTACTGGCGGCTCATACGGTTCTGCCGGTGATTGGGCTTCCCTGCGCAGGCGGGCCGCTTAATGGTCTGGATGCGTTGTATGCGACGGTACAGATGCCCGGCGGCGTTCCGGTCGCGACGGTAGGGGTTGGGAATGCGACCAACGCGGGGCTTTTGGCGGTTCAGATTTTGGCTACGGCAGATGCTGCTTTACGGGCGCGCCTCGCCGACTACAAACTCAAGATGGCGGATAAGGTCGCCGCCAAGGATGCGGCCTTGCAGAAACAGTTGGGAGAATAGCAAATGGCGTTGAACATTGTCGAGCAGATTGACAATCCGGTGCAGATCAAGCATGTGTTGATGTCAGTGTCAGACAAGACGGGGCTGGACACTTTCGTTCCGGCTCTCTTGGACGCCTGTCCTGGGGTGAAACTCTACTCGACGGGCGGCACTTTCGCGGCGCTTCAGAAGATTCTCACGCCCGATCAGCAAAAGCAGCAGCTTGTCGCGGTCTCGGACTATACGGGCCAGCCGGAGATGCAAGGGGGCTTGGTCAAGACGCTCGATTTCAAGATTTACCTCGGGCTCTTGAGCGAGACCTACAACCCGTCGCACCAGCAGGATCTGGCGCGGACTGCGGGCGTGGCGATTGATATGGTGGTTGTCAATCTCTACCCCTTCAAGCAGACAATCGCAAAGCCGGATGTCACGCCGGAGATGGCGCGTACCAATATCGACATCGGCGGGCCCTGCATGGTCCGGGCCTCGGCGAAGAACTATCTGCGTGTGGCTTCGGTGACCGATCCGGCGGACTATGCGGGTCTGGCCGAGGAACTGAAAGCCAACAAGGGCCGGCTCGGTTTGGCGACGCGCTTCCGCCTGATGCGCAAGGCGTTCGCCCACACGGCTTCGTACGACACGGCGATTGCGACCTTCTTTGGTTCGACGGACTTTTCCGCCGTTGCATCCTGCTACAAGTTCGACTAGCGTGAAGGCCGACCTCCACACCCACTCGACGGCCTCCGACGGCACCGACTCGCCGGCTGAGTTGGCTCGCAAGGGGCGGGCGGCCGGGCTGGAGGTGATGGCTTTGACCGACCACGACACCCTCGACGGAACGCCGGACTTTCTCCAAGCGTTTGGTTCGGGTGGTCTGGCGGGCATCGAGGTCTGCGCCCCGTCTCCGAAAGGAAGTCTCCATCTGGTCGGGCTTGGGGTGAATGGCGGGTACGCCCCCTTGCTGGAGGCGTTGGCTTGGGTGCGGGGTCAGCGGAAGCAACGCGCCGCAACGATGCTTGAGCGTATTCAAGAGCAGCGGATAGACATCTCCTTGGACGAAGTGTTGCAATATGTCGGCCCCGGAGGTGTCTTGGCGCGGCCCCATTTCGCCCGCACCTTGATGGAAAAGGGGTATGTATCTTCCATCGCCGAGGCTTTCGAGCGTTATCTTGGCGCTGGGAAACCTTGCTATGTGCCGAACGAGCATCTGCCATCAAAGGAGTACATCGACCTCTTCCACCAGGCGGGCGGGGTTGCGATTTTGGCGCATCCCTACTTCTGGTCGGAAAATCCGGACGAACTCGCCGCAGGAGTCGCCCGCCTCCAGTCGGAAGGGCTGGACGCGCTTGAGGCCTACTACACCGGCTACGGCCAGGGGCAGGTTCTGGATCTGTTGCACCTCGCCAACCGTTTCCACCTTGCCGTCTCAATCGGCTCCGACTACCACGGTCTGAACAAACCATCCGTCCATCTCGGCGCCCTTCCCGACACCGAATGCGTGACGGTCTTGGATCTGCTCAAATGAACCCCAAGGTCGGGTTAGCTCTCGGTAGCGGCGGCGCACGCGGGTGGGCGCATCTGGGCGCCCTGCGCAGGCTCGACGAGTTGGGCTTCAAGCCTCATTGCATCTGCGGAGCCAGCATCGGGGCGCTCGTTGGAGCCATCTATTCTGCCGGACATTTCCAGGCTCTCGAACAGGTTGCCGCGACCTTTGGCTGGCGCAACTGGGCAGACCTCTTCCTCGATCCGGCCTTCATTGCCCCCGGACTGCTGGCCGGAGACCGGGTCGTAGACTTCCTGCGCCGCCCGGATTTGCTCGGCGATGGAACCCTCTGCAAAATTCCATTCTCCGCCGCCGCCACCAACCTCCAGACCGGACTGCCGCACCACTTCCCGCCGGAGACCAACGCGCTCGACGCCGTTCGCGCCTCCATCGCCATCCCAGTCGTCTTTTCCCCCCATACCGTCGACGGACAAATCTATATCGACGGGGGGCTGACCGACCCCTTGCCCATCGACGCGTGCAGGCTCCTCGGGGCCGAACGCGTGGTCGCCATCGACATCAACCTCAACGCAGCGGTCTCCGACACGCCTACCGCTCAGGACGAACGCCCCTCGCCCTGGCATCGCCTGATGGAAAAGGTTCTGCCACACCCCTTCGCAGACAGCACAACGCCCGCCACGCTCTTTCGCGTCATGTCCGCCACCGTGCGCCTGATGGAAAATGTCGTGAGCCGCGCCGCCATAGCCCTCCAGCAACCCGATGTGCTCATTCAGCCCGCTGTCGGACAGTTTCATATGCTCGCCTTCAAAGAGGCCCGCTTGCCCGCAATCCAAGCCGGCTATGATGCCGTTTGCGCCGCCGAGCCACGCCTCCGCGACCACGGTATGATTGCTTGACTGCGGGACATTGCCCACGCCCTGCCCTCCTATACACCGACGCTTTCCCCCGAACCTGAGTAAAAAGAACATCCTTGGCGGGGCAAAAACAAAAAGCCG
This sequence comes from Kiritimatiellia bacterium, assembly GCA_034178815.1. Lineage (GTDB taxonomy): Bacteria > Verrucomicrobiota > Kiritimatiellia > RFP12 > DVOR01 > JAXFQS01. The sequence goes on from JAXFQS010000077.1 coordinate 38,667, forward strand.
GCAGCCTATATTCCCTAGGAGTAAACATGAAAATTTCTGAACATCTGAAATTGTTTTGCATTCTTGCCCTATCTTTTTTTGCGACAGGGTGCATATTTCCACTACCACACACACGGATTGTTCGCCCTAAATGCGAAGGTGTTGTTTCCGACGTTATTACAGGTAAACCTATTTCAAATGCGACAGTCGAAGTAGTTTATGAATGCGGGACAAATATTATTACGCATACGGATTCCTCCGGTCGCTGGATGATTCCTGGCGAAACATCTTGGCACGCTGTTTTCATTGCTGCTCCCCCGACGCGGATTTCTTTATTGCCACGTTTTGAAGGAACTCATTTTCCTTGCGAGATAACAATCGAGGCCGATGGGTATGACAAATGGGAATGGGTATCTTGGGTAGATAAAGATACAATAGATATGCTTTCTAAACCAATTGACGGGCCAACAGATATCCCCCCTATTGTCGATCCCGAAAACGCACGACTAAAACCTAAGGGTGAAGTAAAATATGGCATTGAGATGGGATGTGAAGATAAGTAGCAGAACTAGACGAATCTGCAAATTGTGATCAATTTACGCCAAGGGTGGAGCATTAACCTCACGGACGCGACAATAATTGACTCACTGGAGCAAGGGCGAAACGCATCTCTATTTTGAGCATATTGCCAAACGATGTGTTCAACAAATGAACAGAGAACCGTCAAAACCCTACCAAACGACCTTGGCACACACTTTGCAGGAGAGGTTGAACCATACTCTTTTTCTGCACACTATGACCGATACTGACCATACCTTGCTGGCGCACAGCAGCCCCAACGGTCCCTTAGGCACGGGACAAAGCCTTCAAGAGCATAGCCGCAATACCGCGCGCCTTTGCGCTGAATTCGCAGCGGCCTTTGGCGCCCCGAGAATCGGAGAGTTGATTGGAGCCGTCCACGATCTTGGAAAAGCCTCCAGTGCCTTTCAAGCCTACATCCGCCGTTGCGGCGACTGTGAAGAAGCCCTCGGCAACCGTACCTCTGGGCACGGCCCAGACCACTCCACCGCCGGCGCTCGTTGGCTCGACACCTCGACCGCCTTGCTAGGGCTGGGACGATTGCTGGCCTACATTGTCGCGGGACACCATGCAGGACTGCCCAATGGTCATGACGACAAACCAAGTTCCCTGGAGCGTCGACTGGACACAGCCCATCGCATAGAACCGATTGCCGACTATAAGCCCGAAGTACCTGACCTCCAACCCCTCAAGGATACCTTTGCCAAGGAGTTCGCCCCGCTCTGTCAAGGAAGCGATTCGCTTGCTTTCTCGATTTCATTCGCCTTGAGAATGCTCTACTCCTGCCTCGTCGATGCCGACTTTCTCGATACCGAAGCCTTTATGGATGCCGCACGGGCCCAAGCACGCGTGACGTGCCCCTATGCGACTCTCGAAGCACTCGCCCAACGCCTCGAATCGTACTACGGCGAACTGGACAAAGGGAGCAAAGCCACCCAACGCTGGGATGAACCGATTATGGTCATTCGGCGCGAAATACGCGAAGATTGTCTTGCCTCAGCCGACTCCAATCCGGGGCTATTCTCGCTTCAAGTCCCCACCGGAGGAGGGAAAACCCTCGCCTCCATACGGTTCGCGCTTCACCACGCCATCCGCAACAACCAACACCGCATTGTTTTGGTCATTCCCTACACGACCATTATCGAACAAACCGCCCAGATTTACCGTGACATCTTCGGCAGCGAGAATGTACTGGAGGTGCACAGTGCCGTCGACCCCGAGCGCGAAACCTCAACCTCCAAACTCGTCGCGGAGAACTGGGCAGCGCCCATCGTTGTCACCACCAATGTTCAGTTCTTCGAATCCCTCCTCACCCACCGCAGCTCCAAAGCGCGCAAACTCCATAATCTCGCCGAATCCGTCATTATTCTAGACGAGGCGCAAGGGATTCCGTTGGGAACGCTCAAGCCCTGCCTGATGTGCATCAAGGAACTCTACACGCATTACCGATCCACCATCGTGCTATCGACCGCCACCCTGCCAGTCTTCTTCGACAAAGTTCTGCTCAAATCTGCCGCTCTTGCCGATGACAGCCATCCCGTGCGGGCAATCGTTTCGCCCGAACGCCGCCTACCGGAGCGCATGAAACGGGTCGAGGCTGTTCTATTCAAGGAGGCGTTGACGCTAGAGGAGTTGGCCGCCAAGGTGGCAGATGAGCGGCAGGTGCTCGTTGTAGTCAACACGCGAGCCCGCGCCAAAGAGTTGCACGCCCTGCTGCGCACAACCGCCCCCGAAGCCAACTGCCTCCACCTCAGCGGAAATATGTGTGGCGAGCATCGAACCCAAGTGCTCCACCGCGCCAGAGAATTGTTGCAAATTGGGGCCCCCTGCATCCTGGTATCCACCCAACTCATAGAAGCAGGCGTCGATATTGATTTCCCTTGCGTCTGGCGCGAGATTGCCGGCGTCGACTCTATCGTGCAGGCTGCAGGCCGTTGCAACCGAGAGGGGAAAATCCCTTGTGGCCGAGTCGTTATCTTCCAGGTTTGCGGAGAGAAAAAGCTCCCCGGCGAACTGGGACGGACGGTGGCGCTCGGCAAGGAGACGCTCGAACTCAAGGAGTTTCAGAATAGCCCACTATCCTCCGATTGCGTCGAGCGCTATTTCACCCTCTCCTATGCCGACGGTAAAGGTGTTCTTGGCCGTGATTACCTCGATCGGCACGATATCCGAGGCAAGTTGCAGCCGCGAAATCTCCAATCCAAAGAGGATTTTCTCAACTTTATGTTCCGCGACGCGGGGGAATGTTTCAAATTGATTGACGAGCACACGACCTCCCTCATCGTGCCCTTCGACCCAAAGAGCACCTTGCTCTGCGAAGCCCTCCGCCAAGCGTGGGAACCAGCAAAACAGAGGCATCTCGTCCGCAAACTTCAGCGCTATACCATCTCCGTCTACGGCGACAATGGTCCACTCGACGACACGGGTTGCCCCATCGCTGAACTTGTCCATGAACGCTACTGGGTGCTGACCTCACCTGAGTTACACTATTCCCAGGATTACGGTCTTCTGAAAACCGGCAACGCCTCCGGTCTCTTCGCTTAAACAACAGGAACACAACACCATGAGCAAAGGCATCATACTCCATGTCTGGGGCGACTACGCCCTCTTCACGCGACCAGAGATGAAGGCTGAGCGCGTCTCGTACGATGTGATGACACCGTCTGCCGCGCGTGCCATCGTCTCGGCCATCTACTGGAAACCCCAAATCGAATGGGTAGTCGACCGCATCCATGTGCTCAAGCCCATCCGGTGGACTTCTGTGCGCCGCAACGAGGTCTCCGAGCGTATGCTTCCGCCCGCCGCGGCGGAACTCATGCGCTCTTCGCAAGGCGAGCCGATTGCCTGGCAAGGGTTTTGTTGCGACACGGCGCGCCAGCAACGCGCCTCGTTGTTGCTGACCGATGTCGGATACCTTATTGAGGCGCACTTCAATGTTCTCGACTGCCGGCTCAACCGCAACGACGACAAACCGGTATCCCTTGAGGAGTGCGAAGCGAAGCACATCAGCATTTTCAATCGCCGCGCCAAGGAGGGACAGTACTTCAGCCAGCCCTACTTTGGTTGCCGCGAGTTTCCCGCATCCTTCCGTCTCATTGAGGCCGGCGGCGACCTTCCGCCGTGCGAACTCGAAGAGAAAGACCGCGACTTCGGGTATATGCTCCATGATATGGTCTATCGCCCGGACAAGAAGGGCGCCATTATCGACGCGCATACCAAGCAGAAACTCACCGCGGAACCCCATTTCTTCCGCGCCGTGATGAAGAACGGCGTTATTGATATTCCCCCTCTCGACTCCAAGGAGGCCCGCTCATGATTCTCGCCGAACTCGTCAAACTCTACGACCGGCTCGCCCAGGATGAGCATTACAGAGAAGTCCTGCCGCAGAGTGGCTACAGCGTCCAAAAAATCTCATTCGAGGTTGTCATCGACAGAAACGGGACCCTGAAGGCTATTAACGATCTCTCCACTGACAAAGCCCCTCGCTCATTGATTGTCTGTGGGGGCGCGCATCCAAGCGGTTCTGCCGCAACACCCCGGCTTCTCTGGGATTCTGATGCCTATATTTTCGGATACTTTCACAAAGGTGCACAGAAGAGTAGCAGGGAGCAGCAGAAGGCTCGCGAAATTCTGTTTCCTGCCTACCGGCAGTACCACCTGGATTTTCTCGCGCGGCACAAACTTGAGGAGACGCCGCTTCATGCTGTCTGCAACTTCTTGCAAAAATGGAATCCAGAATCGATTGACGAGGATACCAAGCAATTGATCGACAAAGTATGCACCAATTTCGGTCTGTTCAGGATAGCAGGCGATACCCATTATGTCTATGAAGATAAGGCAATCCTATCAGCATGGGACGAAGAGCGGCTGGCTGCAGACGGAGCCAACGCGATACGGGGAGAATGTCTTATTACAGGTGAACGCAATGTCCCGCTCTCTCGAACCGTGGAGACCAAAATCAAACTTCCCGGGACTTCCGTAGGCGGAGGCGCAATCGTGTCTTTCAACTCAAAGGCGTTTACATCCTATGGGAAAGAGCAGACTTTCAACTCGCCCATATCCGTAGATGCGGGATTCAAATCGCACAATGCGCTCAACTTCCTTTTGGGAAATGACAACTTCAAGACACGATTGGGCGATACAACCGCTCTATTCTGGACGGAAAAGCGCAGCCCCGTCGAGAACAGCCTCCCCTGGCTGATTAGTGCGGAAACACCGACTGAAGAATCCGAATTGGACGAAGCCACGCGAGGACATCTCAAGGACTATTTCGAAATCATTCGGAAGGGCAGCCCCATCGATGTCATACACGAAGAACTCGCCACACGATATTTCGTTCTCGGAATAGCCCCCAATTCAGCCCGCATCACAATCAAATTCTGGCACACCGAAACCCTTGGGACGCTGCTCAAGCGACTCCAGAAACATCACGAAGCCCTAGCCATTGAACGCCAGTCGGAAAATATGCCAATCGAGATTCCGCTCTGGAAAATCCTGCTGACAACCGCCCGCGAGCCAAAGGACATTCCGCCGTTGCTCCCCTCGGCATTGCTCCGCAGCATAACCGAAGACCAACCCTACCCAATCTCGCTCTATCAACTGCTTTTGAACCGCATCAATGTCTCTTGAAAAGACAAAAACGGCAAGTACAAGTGCGGCTCGAAAGTCTCCTATGTCCAGGCCGCGACAATTAAAGCCATTTTAATTCGAAACTACAAGAAAGGTGAACTGACCATGTCACTCAACCCCGACAACCATACCACGCCCTACCTGCTTGGGCGCCTCTTCGCGACACTCGAAAAAACGCAAGGCGACGCCCTCGGAGATGTCAATGCCGGAATCGGCGACAAGTACTACTCCTCAGCCTCCTCAACCCCGAGCATTGTCTTTCCCACACTCCTGAATCTCTTCCGCAAGCACCTTAAAAAGCTCGCGGCTGAAAACCGCGGTAAAGCCATCTTCTTTGACAAAACCGTCCAGGAGATTATAGACAACCTCAACTCCACACTAGGCTTCCCCGCCAACCTCACACTTGAAGAACGCGGCATCTTCGCCATCGGCTACTATCAGCAGATGCGCGACTTCTATCGCAAGAAAGACGACAAGCAAACAACTGAACAGAACTAAACCAACCCTCACAATCAGAAAGGCTATCCCATGGCTAACACCGAGAACAAACCCATCCAGAACCGCTACGAATTCGTCCTCCTCTTCGACGTTAGAGATGGCAACCCCAATGGCGACCCTGATGCCGGCAACCTGCCCCGCGTCGACCCAGAAACCAATCAAGGCCTTATTACCGATGTTTGCCTGAAACGCAAAGTCCGCAACTATGTCCACTTCGCGAAAGGCGAGACCTCGGGCTACGACATCTATGTCGCCGAAAAAGCCATTCTAACCAACCAGCAGCAGAAGGCCTACGCCGCGCTGGGACTTGATGCCAAGAAGGAAGACAAAACCGGGAAGAACACCATTGACGCCCAAAAGTGGATGTGCGCAAACTTCTTCGACATCCGCGCATTCGGTGCCGTGATGAGCCTCAAAGAGTGCAACTGCGGCCAAGTCCGCGGGCCAGTCCAAATGACCTTCGCCCGCTCGATTGACCAAGTCCTTTCCAGCGAGCACGCCATCACCCGCATGGCCGTCGCAACCGAAAAGGAAGCCATCGCACAAAGCGGTGACAACCGTACGATGGGCCGCAAGTTCACCATTCCCTACGGGCTCTACCGCGAGAATGGCTTCATCAACCCCTGCTTTGCTGATCAGACCGGATTCACCGAAGGAGACCTTGACCTCTTCTGGGAAGCCCTCAAGTCGATGTTCGATCTCGATCGTTCCGCCGCACGCGGACTGATGGCGGCCCAGAAACTGATTGTCTTCAAGCATAGTTCAAAACTCGGCAATGCCCCCGCCCACAAACTCTTCGATGCCGTGCGCGTCAACAAGAAGGCGGGAGTCACCTATCCGCGCTCCTTCGTCGATTACGAGAATACTCCATCAACAAGAA
>JAXFQS010000138.1:0-20262 GCA_034178815.1 Kiritimatiellia bacterium
TGGACAACCTTCCACCCCGTCGAACAAAACTTCCCCACCATCACCGTCCCCCCAATCCCCCTCGTACCCGCCCACAAGCCCAAACTCCCCCCCCAGCCACAACCCCTCAAACTCCGCCTCGCACCCAACCCGCAAGCCCCCCTCATTGCAACCTTTCCCCCCGGAACACCCCTCCCCAAACCCCTCCAGACAACCGGCCCCTGGCAACGCGTCCAACTCGGCAACCTCACCGGCTGGCTCCAACCCTGACCCCTTATGACCTTCGACAATCCGCACCTCCTCCTGCTCCTGCCACTCCTGATTCCCTGCGCCCTCTACGCCCGCAGACAAATCAACCGTTCCATACCCTTCGTACCCATCGCCGCCCCCAATCCCAGCCGCCCATCCGCCCGCCTCCAAACCATCAGACAGACCCTCCTTATCCTAGCCGCCGCCCTCGCCCTCGTCGCCCTCGCAGGCCCCCGATATGGCACCGCCAGACCCATTCAGACCCACGCCGCCCGCAACCTCGTGCTGCTCATCGATGTCTCAAGGTCTATGCTCGCCCGCGACGCTCGCCCCAACCGCCTCGCCTCCGCCAAAGCAGCACTCGCAGACCTCCTCCCCAACCTCTCCGGCGAACGCCTGGCCATCATCGCCTTCCGCTCCAAGCCCGCACTCCTCTGCCCCCTGACTACCGATGGAGCCTTTTTGCGCGAAACCCTGGAGGCAATCGTGCCCGAGGCCGCCCCCCCGGGTGAGACCGATTTGGCCCGTGCGCTGCACGAGGCCCTCGCCGTTCTCAACCCGCATCCGGATGACGCCAGTGCCATCCTCCTGGTCACCGACGGGGAAGACCTCACCCCACAGGCCAGCCAAGCCATCGCCCTAGCGAAAAAGCGCCAAATACCCATCAGCGTGGCCGCCGTCGGCACTCCCGAAGGCGCACCAGTTCCTGGCGAAGGTGGCCAGCCGTTGCGCTATCAGGAGCAAGAGGTGCGCACGCGGTTGAACGAACCTTTGCTGCGGGGGATTGCCGAGGCGAGCGGGGGGGACTACCTTCCTCCGGCGGGCGGAGGTGTCTCTCCGGCGGGGCTTTCGGCGCTTGCCAGACGGACGCTTGGGCGGCTTGCTTCGCGGCGTGCGGAGGAGTTGGCTTCGCGGTCGTTGCCGCCTCGCCAGGGGGTGTTTCTGTTGGCGTCGGCGATACTCTTTGGTGTGTTGGGACTGCTGAGTTCGGGGCGTACGGCGGGGGCGGAGAGGAAGTAGGGATATGGTCTGGAAGGTAGGCATCTTGGGGTTGGTCTGGTTGCTTGGCGCGTGGGTGGCGGGTGCGGATGTTCGGGACTCTGCGCGGGCGGGACTGAGGGCGTTTGGGGCGCAGGATTTCGTCTCGGCGGCGGAAACTTTGGAGGGTGCGGGGCGTGTTGCGGGGGAGCCGCTTCGCAGTGGGATTTGGTTCGATGCGGCGCTTGCGAGGGCGTGCGCGGGGTGGGAGGGGAAGGGGGCGGAGGGGACGAACCAGTTGCAGTTGGCGCTGGCTGATTTGGGGATGTTGTCGGGTGAATCTGCGGTGCGCGGGCGCGGGTTGGATTTGGAGGCTGGGGTGCGTTGGCGGCTGGCGAATTCGGGGGCTGTTCCGGACTTGGCGGGTATGGAGGAGGCGGCTTTGGCGGCGCGAGAGGCGTGGGCGGTTTCGCCTGAAGATGGGCGGCTGATGGGTAATTATCTGCGGGTGGCGTCGGGGCTTCCGGGGCTTCGGCGGAAGGCGTTTCTCCGGGGGGCTTTGGAGCGCGAGCAGGGGACGGCTCCGGAGCAGTTGGCGGATCGGTTTCTGGGACTGGTGCGTGGGGCCGGGGTGCGTGCGGAGGGGCTGTACACGAATGCGCCTGGGGCTCTGATTGCTTTGTCGGAGGGGCTGGCGGGGGAGGTTCGGGAGGGGGCTGGGATGCTCTATGCATTGCGGCAGAAGGTGTTCGAGAATCCGCAGGTGACGAACGAGTCGGTGCGGGCGGTGGCAAGCAAGGTGTTTGGGGATTTGGATGCTGGGCTGGAGCGGGCGGCTTGCTTGCTGGAGGATTTGGATCCGGAGAGTCTGGGGGTGGTTTCGGGGCTTGAGGCGGGGGCTTATCCGATTTGGCAGGCGGTGGCGAGTCCGCCGTCTCTGGTGGGGGAGGATGTGTTGGTGCAGTCGAATGCGCTCTTGCGGGCGCGGTCGGTCAGCCGGAACCGTCCGGATCAGGAGGCGGCTGCGGAGTTGACGAAGTTGTTCATTGAACGCTTTCCGGCGTGGGCCGAGCAGGCGGCGCAGTCGCGGGCGGCTCAGACGAATCTTCCGCCGTTCACGCTGGAGGATCGCAATCGCATCCGCCAACTTGCGGCCGAGACGCTGCCGCTCCAGACGCATCCAACCGCGGAGAACCAGGCGAAGGCGCTCGCGAATCTGCTCGAAATCCAGCGGCTGCTCCCGAAGGATCCCAGTAACGACTCGCCCCAGCCCAATCCCCAGTCCACCCCCCAGCCCAATCCATCGGGCGAAAGCAAGCAACCTCCGCCGGAGCAAGGTAGCAACCCGCCGCCCCAAAAGGAGCCAACCTCCGACCCCCAGAGCAAGCAACCTCCGCCCTCCGAGACGGACAACCTTTTGCGGCAGGCGCTCGAACGCGAACGGGAGCATCGCGACGCCAAACGCCAGCGCGCCCGCCCAGCCTCCCCCGCCAGTCGCGACTGGTAGATGCGCCCCATGGAAGTCCTCACACCATCTCAGGTCAACGCCAAAGTTCAGGCCACGCTCGGTAGCCTCGGCCCGCTCGCCGTGCAGGGCGAAGTCACCAACGCCAACCCGCGCGCCACCGCCGCCGACCATTGGTATTTCAGTCTCAAAGACCCGTCCGGCACCCTCGCCTGCACCTGGTTCCGCGCCCCCGGCAGGCCAGCCGAACCGCCCCGCGATGGCGCTACTTTCCGCCTCTACGGAACGCTTGCCACCTACTCTCCGCGCTCTACCTACCAACTCACCGTCCGCGCAGGAGAACTTGTCTCCGATACCGGCGCGCTCCTGTTGCAGTACGAACAACTCAAGCGGCGTCTTGCCGGCGAAGGGCTCTTCGACCGGCCCAAGAAACGCCTCGCCGCCTACCCGCGAAGCATCGTCCTTCTCACATCCCGAAAGGGGGCCGCTCTGCGCGACATTCTCGCCACGCTCCGCAAGCAGAACGCCCGCCTGCGCATCCACCTCATCCCCGTTCCCGTGCAAGGCCAGAACGCCGGCCGGCGCCTGGCAAAGGCCGTCGACTGGGTCAACCAGAATCCTCCAGACCTGCCCGACGCGCTCATCTTGGCAAGGGGAGGCGGCTCCTATGAGGAACTCTTCTGTTTCAGCGACGAATACCTTGTCCGCGCCATTGCCCGTTCCACCATTCCGGTCATCTCCGCGGTCGGGCACCAGGTCGATCGGCCCCTTTCCGATGAGGTTGCCGATATTCGCGCGCCGACCCCGACCGCTGCCGCCCAGCTCATCGTCCAGGCCCAGCAGGAGACCCGGCTCCGGCTTGAGAATCTCCGCCGGAGATTGCCGGAGACTGTCCGCGGGCAAGTCAACCTCCGCGCCCAGAGATTGGCGCTCGCCCAGCGCAGTCTCGCCAACCTCCGCACACTCGCCTCGGCACGCGTTAAGGCCCGCATCAACCAGGCGCTCTGGCGCGGAGATAGCCACCTCCGCAGCCGAATCCTATCAACCCGCCACCGCCTTTCCAACGCACGCAACGCCCTGCGTCCTGCCTACCTGCTGCTCCCGAAGGTGCGTACCTTCCGCCAGCGTCTGAACGCGCTTTCCGCCCGCCTTGGCGCGCTCGATCCCGACCAAGTCCTGGCGCGCGGCTACTCCCTGACCTTGCTCGATGGCCGCCCCGTTTCCGACCCCGTGCAAGTCCCCAAGGGTGCCATCCTCGAGACCCGTCTCGCCCGCGGAACGCTCCGCTCGATTGCCGACTGAACGATGCCCGAAAGCCCGAGAGATTCCTGGATTCGCCCCTTGCGCCACCTGCTGAGATGGGTTGCCTTGGGGGCGCTCGGCGTGCTCCTTGCGCTCGGGCTGCTGACCATTCTGGGGCGCGACGGCTTCCCGCGGAAGTGGTGCGACGCCGTCGCCGAACGACTCTCCGGCGAGGGCGTTCTGGTACGCATTGGGGGCATTCGCCTGACCCCGATGGGCGGATTGGTCGTGGAGAATCTGACCCTTTCGGAAGCGGGTCGGAGAGAGCCGTTCGCGCAGGTCGACCGCGTGCGGATCCGGCTGCGCCCGGCGAGAAGGTTGTGGAGCATGGTGCGCTCGATTGAGGGGCGCAATCTCGTGTTGCGGCGCGTGCCGGAGATTGACGCGAGCGGGGAGGATTGCCTAGCTGATGTGGTGCTCCCGAGGTTGGCAGGAGTGCGGCTCTCCCTGCGGCAGGTGGATGTGCTGGGAATACGCGCCGACGGGGTCGACGGCGTGCTGGCAATGGGGGGGAAAGGGCTCCACGCGCGGGATGTGCAGGTATGGTGGGCGCGGCGCCTGTCGGAGGCACCTTGGCTGAAGGAAGAGGCGTATCCGCTCTGGGCCCGGCCGGGCGAGAAGGTCTCCGGCTGGTGCTCGGTTGACCTGGCCTCGGGGCTGTTGGTTTCGGAGTTGGAGGGAGCTACGAGGCCGGATCGCCTGTGGGCACTTTTCCCGCTGTTGAAACTCAAGATGGTCGAGGACTATTGCCGCGATTTTGCCTTTGGGGCGGGTGTGCTGGCGTCGGCTTCGTGCCGTTTGGAACTGGGGATTTCCGCCCAGAACAACCGGACGGTGGTGGACTTGCCGATTGCGGCGACGAACCTCTCTTTTCGTGGCATTGCGCTCAATCGGATCTCCGGAAGGGTGCGGGTGGACGGTCGGGAAACGGTGCTTTCGGGGGTGCGGGCGGAGTCGGGCGAGGGGATGCTGTCGGGGGAACTTTGGACATCGTCGCGCACGCACCGGCTGGCGTTCGACGCGGAGACGACTTTCCCTCCGGCGCGCGTTGGACAGATTCTCGAAGTCCTCCAGAAACCGCTCTCCAACACGCGCTTCACCACGGGCTGCCGGTTGCGCGCCAAGGGGTCGCTCGACATCCGCGGCACGCCCCTTGAGAGCGTCGCGCTCGAGGGCGAACTCTGCACGGGGCCCGGTCGCCTCCATACCCAGCCGGTCGACTCGATTCGTACCAACCTCCGCCTCACCAACTCGCTTATCTCTTTCACCCAAGCCTGCCTGAGAATCCCTTCCGGAGGTTGCTACCAAGGAGACCTCGACCTGGCTATCCATCCCGATCGCCTCTGCCTGACCAACCGCTCCGAACTCGTCGCCTTTGCCCCCGCAGACCCCGCCTTCCCCGACCTCGGCCCCTTGACCGGAACGCTCGCCTTCTCCGCCGAACTTCCCCTCGAAGGCCCCTGCACCCTCCGCGCCTTAGACCTCCAGGAGAGCGCCCTCGCCGCCACCAATCTCACCGCCACCCTCACCTCCCTCCGCTACCGCCCCGGGCGCGAACTCCTCGCCACCAACCTCGCCCTCCGCCTCGACGGTCAGGAGCCCCTCCGCCTCGACACCCTCCACGCGCACCTCACCCCGCAAGGTACCCTCTCCGGCCTCCACCTCCAAGGCCTCGCCATCCCCCAAATCCCCCGACTCCCCGCCAGCGGAGCCGCTACCCAAACCCTACCCGCCAACCCAGCCTTCCCCCTCATCGTCGACAACCTTGACCTCCTTGGAGTCCACGCCGACCGCCTCACCGCCCGCCTTGCCAACACCCCCCAGAACCTCACCCTCGACGACCTGATGCTCAACTGGACCGGCACCCGCCAGATAGCCGCCGGACACCTCATCGCCGACTGGCCCTCGGGCCTCCTCTCGGCGCGCCTCGACGCCCGAATCCGCCCCGAAACCATCCTCCCGCTAGTCACTAGCCTCGGACTGACCAACCTTCACCACCACCTCCAGCCCCTCCACCTCCACCCCGATTCCCTGCTCGAAACCGCCTGCACCCTCAATCTTGGATTCACCCCCGAAAACGACACCCTCCGCATCCAACTCCCGCTCGCCGCCCGCACCCTCTCCTACCGCCAAGTCCCCCTCGACACCCTCACCCTTCACCTCGACCACAACGGCACCCGAACCACCCTCTCCAGCCTCCGCGCCACCCGCCAGGACACCCATCTGCAGGCCTCCCTCCAAGCCGACTCCGACACCCATCGCCTCCACTTCAACGGAGCCACCACTTTCCCCCTCCAAGACCTCCTCCAACTCCTCGACATCCCCCGCCAAAGCCTATCCATTCTCGACCTTCCCGCCCACACCCGAACCCGCGCCCAAGGTACCCTCTCTACCCAAGGCCCCACACTTCCCTCCCTCCAACTCGCCGCTCAAGTCGACGCCCCAACAGGCAGAATCGACCGCATTCCCTTCGTCCGCTTCGCCGCCGACCTTGCCATCACCAACTCTCTTCTGACCATTCCCTCCGCCACCTTCCAGTTCCACACCAACGCCGCCATCCAAGCAACCGCCGCCCTCCGCTTGAACCAACCTTCCGCTCCCGCTCCCGACCTTCCCTTCACCCTGCAGGCGGACATCTCCGGCTTCCCGCTCGCCAATCTTTCGGACTACGCCGCAAGCGAGAAGGCCCGTCGTTTGTTTGGTACCATCGGCTTACTTTCCGGCAATCTTTCGCTCTCGGGGAACCTTGGTTCGACCAACATTCTCGCCACGCTCTGGGGTCATTCGAACCTATCTGTCGAGGGCGGGCGAATCAACCGGGTTCCCCTGTTCGCGGGTTTGACGGACTACCTTGCCGAGCATCTTCCGGCCGTGGAGGGGCTTGTGGACCAGACCACTGCGCACGCGTCGATGACCTTTGAAAATGGCTTGGTGCGCTGTATGGACGGGGACATCCACGGGGCGGTTTTCGGGGTACGATTGGGCGGGACGATTGATTTGCCCAGCGGGGCTTTGGATGTACGGGCGAGGACGGTTTTCTTCCGGGAACAGAGTTTTTGGAGGAAAATCTCTTCGGTCGTGACCTACCCTTTTTCGAAACTCTTTATGGAGTTCCGCCTGGGCGGGACTTTGGACGAGCCGACCTGGAACTATATCGGTCTTTGGGACCGCGCGACAAGCCGCTGATTGGAGTCTATGCGTTTTACGATACACACTTACGGGTGCCAGATGAATGTCCGCGAAAGTGAGGCTGCGCGGGCCCTGATGGAGGCCTCCGGGCACTCCTGGACGGCACAGGAGTCGGAGGCCGATCTCATTCTGGTCAACAGTTGCTCGGTGCGCGAGAAGGCGGAGGACAAGGCGCTTGGGAAACTGGGTCTGCTTTGCGCCCAGAAGCGCCACAGGCGGCTCTTTGTGGGGGTGGCGGGCTGTATGGCGCAGCGGCTGGCGGATAGGCTTTTCGAGCGCATTCCGTCGCTCGACTTTGTGATTGGCACGCGCTGTTCGGGCTCCCTGCCGGGTGTGGCGGCGCGGCTTCTCTCGGGCGAAAGCAGGGTGGTGGAACTGGGCGCGGATCTTGAGGCGCCGCAAACCCCTTCGGCCCACACCAAGACGCCCACCCATCACGCCTTCGTGACCATTCTGATGGGGTGCGAGCGCCGCTGTAGTTACTGCATCGTGCCTGAGACGCGCGGCCGCGAATACTCCCGCGCACCCGCCGAAATTCTCGACGAATGCCGCGCCCTCGTTGACCAAGGCGTCAAAGAGATCACCCTTCTGGGGCAGAGCGTGATGAACTACGGCAGAGCCTCCAATCCCTACCAACCTCCTGTCCCCGATCCTTTCAACCAGTTGCTCTCGGAGGTTGCTAGCATAGAGGGTCTAAGAAGGGTACGATTCACCTCCGGCCACCCCTCTGGGGGCACCCCCGGCCTCGTCGAGACCATCCGCCGCCATCCCAACATCTGCGGCCACCTCCACCTTCCCGTCCAGTCCGGATCCGACCGCATCCTCAAGGCCATGCGCCGAGGCTACACCCGCGAGCGCTACCTAAAGGCCTGCGCCGACCTCAAGTCCGCCCGACACGGTTTCACCCTCACCACCGATGTCATCGTCGGCTACCCCGGCGAGACCGAACAAGACTTCCAGGAGACCCGCACCTTGATGGAAGTGGCCGGCTTCGCCAACGCCTTCATCTTCAAATACTCCCCACGCCCCGGCACCCCCGCCGCCCTCCTCCCTGACGATGTCCCCCCCGAAGAAAAGGCCCGCCGCAACCAAATCCTCCTCTCCGACCAAGACCTCCGGGGCGCCCGCCAGAACGCCGCCCTCATCGGCCACACCCTCCAAGTCCTCGCCGACGGCCCCTCCCTGCGAAACCCCAGCCGCTGGTCAGGACGCACCCCCGGAAACCGCATCGTCATCTTCGATCCCAAACCCGGAATCGCCCCCGGAGACCTCCTCCAGACCACCATCACCGCAGCCGCCCCGCAGACCCTCTACGCAACACTCCAATAGGAGAACCAACCCATGTCCTGGCTCATCCGCTACCTCCTCCTCGCCGCCTTTGCCGCCACCGCAGTCTGGTACGGCGTGCCCCACCTCAAGCGCCAGACTCGTGGCGCACAGACCGGCCAGACACACATCGTCTTCGCCCCACCCAGGCCCCAGACCACACCCGATACAACCCCAGCCCCAGCCCCCCAACGACCTAAAACCAAACCCCGCCAAGCCCCCACCGCCACAGCCCGCACCAATCCATCCCCCACCACCTCAGAAACCACACACACACACCCGCCCGCCCCACGCCCCAGAATCGCACGCCCCGAAGAAAACCCCTCCTGGACTATCCTCCGCTCCGACGCCTCCTGCTACACCCAAGACGGCAGATGCATCGGCGTCATCAAAAGCGGCACCATCCTCGACTGCCTCGACTGCCTCACCTACCGCGAAATCAACGGTAGACAGGCCTTCCTCTGCCAGACCGACAGCAAAGAACTCGAACAGAAACTCCAAACCAACCGCTTCTTCGTCCGCATCCACCATCTCGTCATGATGACCTCCAGACCCGAAGCCCTCACCGACGACGAACGCGACAACCTCCGCAAATACTACCGCCTCATAGCCCTCATGAACGAGCGCTACCGCGAACTCGACAAAGCCCAAAATCCCGAGAACCCACACCGCAAAGCCTACGCCCAAGCCAACGAAAAACTCAAAGAAATCGAACGCCAGAGCGCCACCCTCTTCGAACGCCGCAATACCGCCACCGGCTCCGAAAAAACCCTCGTCGAAGACCAACTCCACGAACTCAAATACACCAAATCCGCCGCCGAAATCCAACTCCTCGCCATCCAAGAAAAGTTCCGCAAATGGAAACAAGAACACCCCAGACGCCCCGTAGTCCTCGCCGGCGATCCCCTCTACACCAAATACCAAAATCTGCTCCCCAAACTCGCCGAAACCCTCGGCGAAATGCGCCTCCCCAATGACGGCCTTCTAGGGAAAAAATAAGTGCCCAAACTCCTCCGAAAGATCCTTCCCAATATCCTGCCACCCGCCCTCCTTCTAATCGGCGGACTGCTCCTCTACGCCCCCGTTGCAGGCTACGAACTGCTCAACCTCGACGACTGGACCTACACCCTCGCCAACCCAATCGTCGCCCCCGGGCTGAGCACCTCTGGCCTCAAAGATGCCTTTCTCTCGCTGCGCGCCAATGCCATCTGGATGCCCTTGACCTGGCTCTCCTACGCCGCCGATCTCACCCTCGCCCGGCGCCTCGGATTGCCGGAAACCGTCCTCCTCCATACGGCCAATCTCCTCTGGCACCTGCTCGGCGCCAGCCTGCTGTGGAGCCTGCTCAAAAGGCGTCAGCAGGCCAACCTCCTGCCCTTCGCGATAGCCGCGCTCTGGCTTGTGCATCCCCTTCAAACCGAACCCGTGGCTTGGGTCGCCTGCCGCAAAGATCTGCTCACGGGCGTCGCCTTTCTCTGCGCCTCCCTGCTTTGGAACGGTTCAGACCGTTCGCGCCGCTTCGTTTCTATCCCTTTGATTCTTGGTTGCCTCTGCAAGCCCACGGCCGCAGTGCTTCCCCTGCTTGTCTGGTTGGAACGAACCGACCTGAAGGGCAGCCACCTCCGGCCTCTGATTCCGGCTTGCGTTGCCTCCGCCTGCACGGTTGCAATCGGGGTGGCGGCTCAGCACCTTGGGCAGGTGCCGCATGCAACCGGTTCGCTTGCCGGGAGCGTTGCCACGGCCGGGCGCTATTGGCTTCTGCCGCTCTTGCCGATTGGTCTGCACGCGCCGGTGTTCAAGGCGATTCCGCTGGCGTGGGGTTGGGGGCTTCTGGTGCCGGTCGTGCTTTGGATTCGCGGCCGCTGGCGGGAAGTTTTGGCCTATTTTGTGCCGTTGCTGCCGGTGCTGGGGGTGGTTTCAATTGGGTTTCAGCAGGCGGCAGATCGCTACCTCTATCTGCCGCTTCTGGGGATGCTGGCGGTGGCTTCGGGGCGGTGCGTCAGGTGGTCGAAGGGGGTGGCTGTTGGTTGCTTGGTTTTGGCTCTTGGGGCGGCTTTCGCGACGCGGGGGCTTGTGAAGCATTGGCGGGATGATTCGGCTTTGACGGCGCGGGCTTTCTGCTTTGAGGATCGGTCGAATGCGCTCTTGAACCGGGTGGCGGGGCTGCATTGCCTGTGCGTGAAGGGGAAGCCTCGGGAGGCGGCGGAGCATTTAGCGGTGGCGTTCCGTTCGGATCCTAGGGGGTGCGAGCGGGTGCGGGTTTATTATGGTCTGGCGCTTGCGGCTTCTGGGCGACCGGGGTTTGCTTTGAGGGCGTTGGAGCCCTTGATTGCTCCGGGGCCGGTTGCGGAGCATCGTCGGCAGACGGCGTTGGCGATTGTTCAGCGGAGTCGCGGGGCGGCGTTGGCTCATTTGGGGCGTGCGCTGGCGGCGAGGGGTGACTATCCGCCGGCGTGTGCGTTGATGGCGGCGTTTGCGTTGTCGCACCGGGGGTTTGGCCCGGAGGTATGGCTGTCGCGGGCGGGTGATGGTCGCGGGGGGATGGCGTTTTCGCCTGAGGGGGTGGCGGGTTTGCGTCTGCCTTGGATGGCGGATGGTGGCAAGGAATCTGGAGGTGTGGAATGAATCTGTATGCGGTTATTTTGGCAGGTGGTCGTGGGGAGCGGTTCTGGCCGCAGAGTCGTGTGGAGCGTCCGAAGCAGTTTCTGTCGCTCTTTGGCGGGCGGCCGTTGATTCGGCAGGCGGCGGAGCGTTTGGGGGATTTGGCGCCTGCGGATCGTACCTATGTGATTACTTCGGCGAATCTTGCGGGGCTGACTCGGGAGACCTTGCCGGAGGTTCCGGCGGGGAATATCATTGGGGAGCCGGTGGGGCGGGATACGGCTCCGGCGGTGGCTTTGGCGTGCGGTCTGATTCGGGCACGGGATCCGGAGGCGACGGTGTGTGTGTTTCCGGCGGATGCGCTTATCGGGGATGTGGAGGGGTTCCGGCGGACGGTGGGGGCGGCGGCTTTGAGGGCGTCGGGGTCTCGGTCGATTTTGACGATTGGGATTCCGCCGTCGTATCCGGCGACGGGCTATGGTTATGTGGAGGCGGGGGCGGTGGTGTCGGAGGCTCCGGTGCGGATTCGGGGGGTGGTGCGGTTTGTGGAGAAGCCGTGCGTGCAGACGGCGGAACGGTATCTGGAGGCTGGCGGGTATCTGTGGAATGCGGGGATTTTCATCTGGCATGTGCGGACAATGTCGGAGGCGCTCGCGCGGCATGCGCCGGAGGCGGCGGCTTTGGCCGAGGCGGTCTCGAAGACGCCGGCGGATCGGCTCGACGGGGTGCTCGCGAGGCTCTATCCGCAAACGCAGAAGATTTCGATCGACTATGCGGTGATGGAGAAGGCGTCGAACATCGAGGTGGCGGACGCGGCTTTCGACTGGGACGATGTGGGGAGTTGGACGGCTTTGCCGGCGCACTTCCCTCAGGATGGGGCGGGCAATACGGTGGTGGGCGATCTGGAGGCGTTGGACGCGGAGGGGAATATCGTGCTGTCGCGCGGGCGGCTCACGGCGTTGGTGGGGGTGCGGGATTTGGTGGTGGTGCATGCGGGGAATGCGACGCTGGTCTGTCCGAAGGAGCGGGTCTCGGAGATCAAGAAGTTGCTCTCGCGCATTGCGGAGCGTCCGGACGCGTCGGCGTATCTCTAGCGCGCCCGGCGCCGGAATTGGTGTCCACCTTTGGGCTGGGAAGGTGGGCACCTTGGGGGGCAAATGGTGCCAGCCTGAGGGGGCGGAAGGTTGCCGCGAATCGGGGGCTCCGGCTGACACCTTTCGCCATCGGGGGTTGACAAGGGGGAGCGTATCGGGTAGACTAACAAGCCTTGAGTGTTGCCCCGAAAGGTTGTGTTATGTTGCCTCGCGCCCCCATCGTTTCCTCCTGCCTTGCGCTTGCGTCCGCTCTCGCGGCGAGCGCCGCCCCCTTCTCTCTGGATGGGGGCGGCGAACTCACCCTCGACGAGCCGGGAACCAATCGGAAGATCCTCTTCTGGGAGGCCGAATCGTTCGGCCCCTTGGGCGAATGGAAGGTCGACATAGCCCACGAGGCCGACTCGATCGGGTGCGTCTGGGGGCCGATGGCCTGGTGGAAGAAACGCGACAGAGTGCCCCGCCCCGCCAGCGGACTTAAGAGCGTCCGCGCCATCGGTGGGACCCTCGCCCGTCGCGTCGAACTGCCCTTCGGCGGACGCTGGAGACTCTGGATTTGCTACAACAACCGTATGGCCGACTTCCGCCCCACCGTGAAGACCTCCGAGGGCGAAACCCTCGTTCAGGGCAAACAGTGGAATGACCGCCACACCGACACCGGGTGCTGGACTTGGGGCGCCCTCGACTTCAATGCCAAAGGCCGTATCGACATCACCCTACAAGCCCTCTCCCGCGGCGCCCAGATCGACTGTCTGCTCTTGACCGACGACCGCTCCTACCTCCCCGATGTGCGCGACTTCAACCCCCTCTATGTCCGCTTCAAACTCCCCAGAAACGCCCCCGCTCCCCTGAAATTCGACGACGGTCGCTGGGGCCAGACCTACCCCCCCGTGAAGCCCGGCGAGACCTCCCCTTGGCACGACTGCTCCCGCCGCTACCCCTTCGGCACCACCGACTTCATCGAAGTCACCGCCACCCCAGCAGGCAAGAAAAAGCCCCACTCCTGCCCCTTCACCGTCGAATACTCAACCAACCGCCGCGATGTCTGCAAGCAACTCGTCCACACCGGCCCCGGCCGAAAAGTCCGCGGACTCATACTCCGCTCCACAGGCGGCATCAAGAGCGATGTCGAACTCAGCCAAGCCGACCTCGACCGCGCCAGATTGGCCTCCCCAAACCCAGCGCCAATGCCCAAACGGTATGGACTGGCGAGCCTCACCACCTTCACTTCCGACGACTGGAACCCCCAGACAATCGAGAATGAACTCCAGACTTTCCGCCATATCGGCCTGAACCAATTCGCTAAAGGCCCCTTCCAGAGGCGTTTGGTTCCAGACCCCAAGGATATGCCCGACTTCGTGGACGATTGGCAGTTCGTCTGGGCCGCGTGCAAAGGCTGCAACTGCACCCCAGATGACGAAGCAATCCGCCGGACGGCGCGTATGGTTGCGGAGCGAAATGCGCAGGAATTGGCCGCGGGGAAGCGTGTGGTGTGGAATATTCTGGACGAACTCAACCACCACATTTATAAGGTTTTCGACTGCCGGTCGCAGGAACGGAAGTGCCAAGATCGGTTCATCGATTTTCTCAAGCAGAAGGGTGTCAAACCGGGGGATTTGGGAAAAGGTTCGTGGTCGGATGTTGGCTTTTCGCTGGAGCCGAAGGCGGGCATCTTGGCGTACTGGACGGTGCGCTACCGGGATTATGTGGTGGCTAGTTTTTTCCGTCGGTGCACGGAATTGGCGGGGGAGGCGCACCGGAATCTGTTGCCGACGGGGAATATGGGGACTGAGTTGGTTTTCAGCGGGAATTTGCTTCAGGGGGGGATGAATCTGTTTGAGCTGTGCAATAGCGGGTCGATGCGGCATATTTTGACGGAGGACTGGGCGAATCTGCAGTTGACATACCAACATTGTTCGTACCAGACGGATGTGCTTCGGGCAGCGGGGAGGCGTCGCGGGGCTGCGGCTTCGATGCTCAATATCATAGCCGGGCGGAGCGATCGGGAGATTGCGGCAAAGGCTTTTTCAGAAGCGGGGCGTGGGGTGAAGGGGCAGTTTTTCTTCCGGTACGGGCCGGACTATACGGGGGCGTCGGATTCGTCGAATCTGGATCCTCGGATCTACCGCGGGATTTGGGAGTTTGCGCGGGCGACGGCGGGGGTGGATGATTATCTTCTGGATGGTTCGCCGTTGCAGGGGGATGCGGGTCTGTTGTTGTCTGAAACGGGGGAGTCGTGGAATCTGATTCTGGGGGATTCGGGGCGGGGGAAGGATCGGATGGTGCTGAGTCTGTTGCTGAACCACTTAGGTGTGCGGACGGATGTGCTCAATGAGGACGATCTTTCGGATCGGCTGAAGGTGTATCGGCATTTGTTTGTGATGGACGGGCATATTCGGCGGTCGTGCCTGGGGCCGCTGGAGGAGTGGCTGCGGGGCGGGGGGACGCTGATTCTGGGGCCTGAGGCGCTGGTCGCTGACGAGGCGAATGCGCCGCTGGATTGTGCCCGGTTGGAGCGTGCGGGGCGGGTGGTTCGGCTGAAGATGCACCCGCACAAGGAGTATTTGCTCGCGTCGACTTCCGCGGGGCGCTACCCCTCGAACCGCCATTGGCCGGAGGAGCCGCGAAAGCAGATGCGCGCGCTGCTCTCGTCCGTCGGCATCCGCCCCGCCATCCAATCGGACAACCCCTTGGTCGAGGCGCAAATCGTCGAATCCCCCCACGGACGGCTGGTCGTCCTCTCCAACTGGAGTTTCACCCCCTGCCGCGTGCGCCTGACCGGCAGCGCGCTGAAAAAGCCCCTCGAAGCCGAGGTCGACTACGGCGCCTATGTGCGTATCGACTGACCCCGAAGGTACCCACCTCCTCCCCCCATTCCCGCCAACCCACGCCCCCCGAAGGTACCCACCTCCGGTCGAGGAAGGTGCGCACCTTCGGGAATCTACTTGACAAGTCCGCGCGATTCGGGCAAACTAGGTAGAAATCCGACAGGGAATCAACCAGATGAAAAAACTCCTCGCCACCTTAGCCGCCCTCGCCCTCCTCGTGCTCGCCGCCCTCCTCGCCCTCCTCGGATGGCGCGCCCGCCAGCCTCGCCTCCTCGCCCTCGACCGCTACGAAGACAAAGTCCTCGGCGCCTACGCCGGCCAGTGCATCGGCGTCGAATGGGGCATGCCAACCGAATTCAAATACTCCGGCACCAACGCCCCCATGCCCGAGAGCATGGTCCCCGCCTGGGAAAAGGTCAACATCGACCACGCCTTCGACAACGACGACCTCTACCTCGACGCCTACTTTCTCCAAATCCTCGACCAGCGCGGCGTCACCGTCTCCCAAAACCAAATCGCCGTCGACTTCGCCAACACCACCTTCCCCCTCTGGTGCGCCAACCTGGCCGCCCGTGACAACATCCGCCGAGGCCTCTCCCCCCAAAGTTCCGCCCACCCCTCCTTCCATAAATGCGGCAACGATATCGACTGGCAGATCGAAGCCGACTTCGTCGGACTCGTCACCCCCGGACAACTCGACCAGACCATCGAACTGAGCACCCGCTTCGGCAGCATTATGAACTACGGCGACGGCCTCTATGCCGGCACCTTCATCGCCGCCCTCTACAGCGAAGCCTTCTTCGAAACCAACATCCACCGCCTCGTCCAAACCGCCCTCAAGACCATCCCCCGGGAAAGCGACTACGCCCAAATGGTTCGCAACCTCCTCCAGTGGCACGCCGAAAACCCAGACGACTGGCAGCAAACCTTCCACCGCATCGTCGCCAACTACTACTCCAAATGCAGCCCAATCCGCGACTCCAACGGAGGCATAGATGCCCGCCTCAACGGCGCTATGGTTCTGATGGGACTCCTCCACGGCAACGGCGACATCGAAAAGACAGCCATCATCTCCATGCGCGGCGGCTTCGACTCCGACTGCAACCCCTCAACCGCCCTAGGCGTGCTCGGCGCCATCTACGGCTACAAGGCACTCCCCGCCCGCTACACCGCCCGCCTCTCCCACACCAAAACATTCGCCAACACCACCTACACCCTCCCGGGAATCGCCAAAGCCTCAACCCGCGTCGCCGCCCAAATCCTTCTGCGCAATGGCGGACAAATCAAAGGTTCTCCCGTCCACTCCGCCGCCTTCGTCATTCCCCGATCCAAGCCAAATCCCGGCCCCTACACTCCCACTTGGTCTGCGCAGCCCCAACCACTCCCCCAACTCCTTCCTGCCCAAGACTTCGCCCAAATCCGCTACCCCAAGACCCCTATTGCCCACCAAGATCCCAGATGGAAAGGTCTCTTCCAGGTTCAGCACGGGCTTGACCTTTCGGCCCCGCCCCAATGGCAGGTCTTCGCCGCTAAATCTGCCTGCCCCGACCACTGCAGCTCCGAATGTTTTGTCAGCAATCGTTGGCTTGGCGTGCGCCTTTGCAGCACCGATCCGGTCAACGGAATCAGCATTCTGCGCAAGGGCAAACTGACCATCTCCAAGGGTCATCGCCTCTTGCCTCTCGTCGCCACGGCTTCCACCAATGAGGCTGTTCGCGTCCGTCTCTTGGCCGACGGCAAGGAACTTCTCAACCGCGTCTACCGGCAGGGGCCAACACCTGAGGAACTTCCCGTCGACATCACATCCTACATAGGAAAAGAGGTCGCGCTCGAGTTGAATTTCCGTCCCGAAGGCCAACCCCACGGCACGGCCCATATCTTCTTCAAGCAGCCTTAGCCGAGTTGTCCGAGGGCTTTTCCGGCGCAGAGTCCGCCCACGGCCGCCAGCAGGCCGAGGGTGTTGTGCAGGAGCAGGTTGAGGGCGAAGCGGAGGGTTTGACCGTCGAGCGCCAGTTGCCCGGTTTCGAGGGCGAAGGTGCTGAAGGTGGTGAGCCCTCCGAGGAATCCGACGGTGAGGATTGGTGTGCCGGTTCCGGGGCCTCCGCGCGTTGAGATATAGCCGCTGAGGAGCCCGGCGAGGAGGGCGCCGGCGAGGTTGACGGCGAGGGTGCCGTAGGGCAGGAAGGCGCCGGGGTGGTTGAGCCAGCGGGTGGCGGCGGCGCGCAGGAGCGTGCCGGCCAGACCGCCGAGACCGATGGCGAGGGCTAGTTTCATCAGGGGGGAATTGTCGGATTGGAATAGGGGCGGCAGGTGGATTAGAATGGGGGCGGCAGGTGGGTATCAGTTGCGGGGCTTCTCGGCTAGGAGTTGCTGTGCGAAGCGGGCGTAGGGGCCGCGGGGATCTTGGGCGTAGGCGGTCAGGCCGGCGTGCGCGATGCGGTTGTGGTCGCCGAGCCGATGGAGGGCGGCGAGGAGTGCGAGTTCGCGCAGGACAAGGGAGCGTTCTCGGTCGGAAGGTTTGTTTTCGTAGCGTTCGTATTGGGGTATCGGGGGAAGTCCGCGATTGAAGGCGAGGGCGTGCCCGGAAATGTCGGGAAGGGAGAGCAGCGCGGCAAGGACGGGGGCGGCTTGCTTGGCCTGGAGGCGTGAAAGGGCTAGGCAGACGGCGCGGAAGTGGGAGTAGTCGGAGTCAGGCGAGAGGGCTTTGGCCTTGTCGATGATGGCGGGTATGGCGGGGGCGTGGCGGCACTTGGCGAGGGCCCAGATGATGCCATCGAGACGGCTGAGGCTGCGACCGAATTGACCCATACCGCGGTAGTTCCATCCGGCGTCCCAGGAGGCAGTCTGGAGTTCCCGCACGAGGAGGTCTGCGCCGGTGGCGTCGCCGAGCATCGCGAGGAGTTCGGCGGCCGCGAGGCGGCGCTCGGGATGGGGCTGGGCGCGGAACTCTTCTTGGAGCAGGGGGATGGCGCGGGCGGGATCGGTGAAGAGGGCCGCGGCGGCAAGATAGATCTCGCGGCGCGCCTTGATTTCGTCCTTGCTCAAAGGCTTCCCGTAGCGGCCGGATTGGTCGCGCTCCTCCTTGCGGTTGTCTTGGGGGAGGAGCACGGCTTTCTTGGCGGCGTTCCGGAGGTGGGCATCTGAGAGGGGAAAAGAGTCGCACTCGTGGAGGACATTCGTAGCAAGGATTCCTTTGATTGCTAACTTCCTTTGGAGGGCGCGGATGTCAACCTTTCGGAGGGGAAGGTTGGCACCAATCGCCTGCGCGGCGGCAAGCCCGGCGGCGTAGCCCTGGTTTTGGAGGTCGGGCTGCATGCGCAAGACGGGCATGGCGTCGCGGTGGGCGCTGGCTCCGAGCCCCAGCACCAGCAACCCGTCGGTCTTCTTCGGGAGCAAGGCGCGGTAGGGGAAGTTCGCCGCGAGCGGCTGGTGCCCGCAATCCATCAGGAAGAATATGTCGTGATCGGTCTGACCGTGCGAGTCGAAGTTGCTCATTGGCTGGACAATCGTGTCGGGATAGGTGCGCTGGAGCAGAATGTCCTGCGGCGTGACATAGAAGACCCCGCGCAGGCGGCGGCGCTCGCGGCTGTTGACAATCTGCGCGACATCCCAATCGTTGGAAATCGAGAGCCGCGTGCGTAGCGCAAAGAGCGCCAAGTCCCCCGCATCCGTCTCATCCGCAAAGCCGATATCGCAGTTGGCGTACGAAGTCTGAAGGTTCCGCCGCGCCAACCCCGTGCCCTGCAAAGAGAGTTCCCGCTCCCCGATAAACTCCGTATCCTCGCCCGCCATCGCCGCCAAGTCTGCATTCCCCGTCGCGTCAATCGCCGCCCGCACGCGTACCAACCCGCGCTCCCCGTCGGGCATTACCACAATCACCCCCGTCAACACATCACCCCGCTTCACGATGCCGTTGACCATCGCCCCGAACCAAATCGTCCCGCCCGCCTTGCGAAGTTCCCGACGGAACCATTCCGCTTTCGCGACCGCCTTGACTTCGCCCGCCGCTTTCACACCCGCATCTACTTCAGCCGTGAAGCCGACCCTATTGCCGAACCAGTAGTGACCAATCAAACCGGCGGTCATCACTCCGCCCATCGTGTGCAGGCAGTCGCAAGCCAGCACCTTCAGCCCTTCCCGCGCAGCGGCAATCGCCGCAGGAGCCCCCGAAGTCCCCAATCCGGCGACTACGACATCGAACGATCCGAAGTCGGCCAGCGCGTCCGGGGCGTCCACGACCGTGCGACCTTTTTCTCTAGCAAAGTGGCTGATTCGTATTTCGTCTTTGGGCTGGAAGATGCGCTCGCCCGGGCGCAGGAGGGACTTTCCTTTGCGGGGCTGGACGCGCACCTGCTGTGGAGGTGGAAGGCTTTGGGCAACCTCGCCGGCTTGCTTGCCGATGGACGCGGCCCTGGCCATCGCGAGGGCCGGTTCCTGCATTTGTTTTGCCACGAGGGTGTTTGGCGCGGCGTAGGGGCCTGCGCAGAAGAGTCCTTTGCGGGAGGGTAGGACGAGGTCTGGCGGCAGGAAGGCGAGGCGGTCGGAGGCATCGAGCATCTGCGGGGTGTAGGTGCAGTCGCGCATATCCTGTTCAATGGCGGCGAGGGTGGCGGGGGCGAGATTCTCCAGTTGGTACTCTTTGGTACAGCGGAAGAGCCGGCAGGGCATCTTTTGCTCTTTTCCTTCGGGCGTGACGAATCCGCAAGGCCCGGGCAGTTCCTCCACGCAGCAGTTCAGGGAGGGGGGCGGTTCTGCGGCGATGACGAAGCGGGTGAAGGGGATGGTTCCGCCTGTGAACTGGGCTCCGACCGCGCCGTTGGCGCGCGCCAGCGAGCCGCGGACGGTCGCATCAATCACGCAGGGGGCTACGATTGCCTGGCGTCCGCTGCGGTTGGCGATGGCGGCGCCGGCAACGCGTCCGGCGCCGTCGATGAGCAGTTCGGTCGCGGGGGAGGCGGTCAAGAAGGGAATGTCGGCGTCGAGCAGGGCCTGGTCGAGGAGTTTCTTGACTTCGAGGGGGCGGGGTTCGATGGCGCGGGAGCCGTTGTCGAGCGCGACGGTCTTGGAGTAGAGTTTTTGTGCGAGGGGGGTGGCGGGTTTGACGGTTGTCGAGAGGCGCAGGTCGAGGGTTCCGGCGATTTCCTCTCCGAGGTAGGGTTTGGGGGCGACGAGTAGGGTGCGCGCGCCGGTTGCCTTGGCGGCGAGGGCTGCTTCGACGGCGGCCGCGGTGCCGCCCAGGACGAGGACATCGACC
>JAXFQS010000151.1:0-9629 GCA_034178815.1 Kiritimatiellia bacterium
TGAGCCATTTACCGTCATTCTCGACAATACCTGGTTGGGTTGCCCCTGGACGGGAGCCTTCGACGGTGCCGTACGGATGGTTCTGCGCAATGGTTCGCGCATTGAGAAGAATGGCGCATGCTATAACCATGGCTTCGGAAACCAGATTAAGGGTTTGGCTCGGATTGAGGTTGAGACGGGGTGCGTTTTCGACTTTACCTCGGGAAGTGGCAGTCTCAACCTAGCGGGCTCGACTTCGGAATCCTCCATCACGGTCAAGGATGGCGGAGTCTACATGCCGGCTAATGTTTACGGGACAGGGAAGATGTCCTTCATTTCCGAAGACGGCGTTGTTGCCGTCGGCAAGAAGGGCGCCTCCTACAGTGCGCTCTTCACTGGTTTCGGCACTGTCGAGATTCCCGAGGGCAAGACCCTGACGATTCGTTCAAGTAGCAGTGGGGGCGGCGGTTCGTCCGACTGGAATCGTTTGCTCAAGACGGCCTCGGCGGCGGTCTTCACCGGAGCCGGCGATGTAGTTGTCTCGAATGGCTATCTTTCGTCGATTTTCCACCTAACGATGACCGGAAAGGCCAACACCTGCACCGGTTCAATCAGCGTCGATGATCCGCCGGAAGGGGCCAACGAGATGGCTCTCTTCTTCGACAATGGAGCCAACTGGGCGGGGACGGTTCGTTCCACCGGCTATATGGCCACGACGAACACCGCCGATGCGGCGTCTACCGCGTCCGTCTCCTTCGGTGCGTTGCAACTTCAGCGCGGCACATTGCGTCTGCGCGGCTTGAGGGATGCCGAGACTGGCGCCATTGCCATTGACCAGGTCAACCTTGCCAGTCCGCTCGTGCGCGAGTCCGGAGACAAGGGGATGGTTGCCATCACGGAAGTCGCCTTCGGCGAGCGGGACACGGCCGTCCTCGGCACCGCGCCCGCCCAAGCCTGGCAAGGGGCTCGCTTTACCGATGCTGCGGGCAACCGCCTCTCCACCAAGGAGTCGGAACCCGATCCCGATACTGGGCTTGTGACCGTCTCGATCGGTCGGTTTGTAGGCACGCTTCTGATTCTAAGGTAAACACAAACAGGAAGGACAGATATGAAGAAGTTGAAGTTGTTGGCGCTAACCTGTGCAGGCCTTTCCTGCCTATCTTTCGCCGGAGAGGTTCGGCTCGGAATCGACTACACCGACGGGTGCGAGGCGATTCATTCCAACCCTGCCCGCGGTGGCGCGGGCGGCGGTTGGGTGACCTTCTCGACGAATGGGCTGCCGAAGTGGCACGGCTCAGGAGGGTTCCACTCCTCGATGTGGGAACTCAGCCGCTTTTCGGGCGGTCGCAAGCAGGGTGGAAAACTGCCCTCGCCAGGCCGCGTCGGAGGTAAAGACATACCCTTGACGCCAGCGATGAAGGACTCCGTTCGCCGCTTCCTCGACGAGACGCGCGCCAAGGGTGGAACCCTCATCGTGCGACTGGGCTATACCTGGAGCGAACAGACCGGGTGCGAGCCCTCCGACTTCGAGTTGCTGCTCTCCCATGTGCGCGAACTTTCGGCAATCTTGGCGGACTACGACGATGTGGTGGTCGGCGTCGAGGCCGGAATCGCCGGGCCTTGGGGCGAGATGCACTCCTCCGACTACTGCCAGGCGAAGTATATGAACCGCATCCTAGAAACCTACTGCGAGAACCTTTCGCCGCGCACCCCCGTGCTCGTGCGCTCCCCGCACTATGTCTCGAAGATGGCCTCGACCAATGCCGCCGGAGTTGTCGCGCTCCTGCCCTTCAAAGAGAAACACCTCAAGCGGTTGGGGATGTACAACGACGGCTATCTGGGGACTTTCTGGGACTATGGGACTTGGTCCGGCGACTTCACCAGGGAACGCGGACTCAAACTCCTCTCTATCGCCGGAAACGACAAGCCCTATGGCGGCGAACTGGCCTATATCACCCCCGACTGGCTCAAGCGCAACTATAAACTCTTCGATCCCAAAGATTGGAACCTCGTTCAGGAGTGGTATCTCACGCATCTGAGTTTCCTGCGCAACCTCGGCGAGCCGGGCCATACCATCGCGACGCTCCTCTCCAAAGAACTCCGCTTCGATCCTGATACCTACAAGTTCGACGGCATGCCGAGCCTCGACGAGTACCGTGGAACCACACTCTCCAAGTTCGTTTACGACCATATGGGCTACCGCTTCGTGATACGCGACGCCGTCCTTCCCGCCACACCCGATGACCGTGCGCTCGCAACGCTCAAGGCTAAGGGGAATACCTTGAGATTGACCGTCGAAAACACCGGATTCGGACGCCTCCTTTTGCCCCACCGCGCCGAACTCCTGTTTACCTCAGCCGACCAGACTAAGGCCGCCCCAGTCGAATTGGATTTGTCTCTCGACGGCGCGAAAAAACGCCAGGTTGACCTCCGCTTCGACGCGCCCGTCGCACCCGGCGAATACAACCTCGCCCTGCGAATTTGGTGCCCCGTCAAGGGCGAAAAAGAGACCCGCTTGCGCCCCATCCGCCTTGCCAACAAGGGGATGTGGAACAAAAAACTCAAGGCCAATGATTTGGGGAAGGTGGTGGTGGAATGACCAATCTCCTGCTCGCCGCTCAGATACTCGTCGGTGTCACCGGCTACGGCAACAGCCCCGAGCGGTTTGAACTCCAGACCAATGACCAGTGCAACCTCTGGGTTCAGTGGGAGCACTCCGGCAACCTCCTTCCCAAGAACCTTGGGCAGGAATGGTTTGACTGGGCCAAGAGCAATCGTGTCCATGTCATGACCATCTACGGCGGCAACAATCCCGCCATGATCAAGCAACTCAGGGAGGTCTGGGGCGACCTCTACCTGGGCAACAACATTGGCGAGTACGCCGGCTTTCTCTACCAAGACGAGCGGAGTTATCTCAGGGGCTGGCCGAAACTCCAGAATCTCAAGGAGGCTCGGGACTGGTTGACCGGAACGATGCTCCATTGGCCAAAGGAAGGTCAGCTCAAACTTCCTCCGGAAGGCCGCCAACCATTCATTCTCTCAACCTCTGGTTCGCCCTTGGCGGCGTATGAATTGCAGGGTGGAATCGACATCATCTGCAATGAAATGTACGCGGTCGGTTGCGGCAATCTGGCCTATGCGACGGCTGAGGCGCGGGGGGCTTCGCGCAGGTTGCAGAAGCATCCGTACTGGAGTGCCTGGCTGGCGCACGAGTGGCAGACTTGCTGGCCGAGGGTGCCCTATGGAGTTGCCCAGAAGTTTGATTCCCTTGAGGTTGGTCTCAAGGAGATGTGGCTGATGGGGACTTCTATGATGGTGCTCGAATCGGGCTCGCAGGGAACTCAGGCGCACCAGTACACGCCGCCGGACGGGTCTATGGAGAAGTTCTCTTCGGAACGGCAGAAATATGATGGGCCGGCTCCAAAGGCATACCGCCGTACAATGGGCGAGTTTTACCGTTGGACAAAGGCTCATCCGCGGGCGAAGGGTGAGGTGGAGACGCCGGCGGCGCTGCTTTTGGGGAACTGTGACGGGTATGTTGGAATGACTTGGGATACCTTCGCCGTATTCGGTCAGCACCATCTTGCGAAGACGAATGCGAATTGGCGTTGCGGGGCTCCGGAGTTTACTTGGGAGGCTGTGATGGAGACCTTTTTCCCGCGCCCGCTGGATGCGCTCAAGCCGTTTGCAAACGGTTGGCTAGGGGGGACGCCTCATGGGCAGCTGGATGTTGTGACGGTTGACGAGAAACTCACTCCGGACAAGCTTGAACGCTACCGAGTGGTGGCTTTCGGGGGGTGGAACAGCATGACGCCGGTGGTTGCGAAGATGCTCCGGGATTATGTCCAGAAGGGGGGCACTGTGGTGCTGGCGACGCCCCATCTCTCCTCCCGTTTGGACCGCGAGTTTACGCATTATACGACGAATGACTTGGTTCGTACGGTGCCTGGGGTGGAGGTGACGGGTAGTTTTCTGTCGGAGGATATCCTGATGGTCAAGCCGTCTGCTCCGGCCTTTTTGCGAGAGGCCTATCCAGCCTATATTTCGGCGAAGATGCGTCTTGCGAAGACCACGCTTGCGCCCGATGTCGAGGTCTTGGCGACGATGGGAAAGGCGCCTTATCTGGTGCGCGTGCGCCACGGGAAGGGGTGTTTCTATCTTGTGTTGGCGTGGGACTATCCGGCGGCGCGGCGGGAGTTTGAGGACTATCCGTCCTACCGCAATCTAAGGCTCGATTTCTGGAAGACGCTGCTGGTCGGGCTGGTTCGCCAAGTCCAGCCCTACTCGGTTGAAGGCGAGGGCGCGCCCTACATCAACTGGGCGGTCTGGCCCGATCGCGTCTACCTGCTCAACACCGACTGTGTCTCCCCCCGCACCATCCGCTTTGCCGGGCGGGAACTTCGCTTCGAGCCAAAGGAACTCAAGGAGATTCCGCGCTAGCGGCGTTTGCCTTTCCCAGTCCCCAAAGGTTGCAATCTGCCCCGCGGCGGGTTGCAACCTTTCTGCTTCGGGGCTAGTCACCTTTGCGGGTGACTGGTTGCCGCGAATCCCTCCCGGAGGTTGCTACCGCCCTCCGTCATTTCGCGGCAAAAGTTGCAACCCCGGTTTAAGACGGTGTATGCTTGCATTCCCCGTCGCTTTCCTCTATACTTGAGGCCGTTCCCAATCAAGGAAAACGTTATGGCAAAGACCCCCAAATCCACGCTTGTTCGCTTTACCGATACCTCCTTGCGCGATGCGCACCAGTCCCTTTGGGCGACGCGCATGCGCACCGATGACATTCTCCAAATCGCCGAAACCGTCGACAAGGCCGGCTACTATTCTCTCGAATGTTGGGGCGGAGCCACCTTCGATGTCTGCTTGCGCTTCCTCCGCGAGAACCCTTGGGAACGCCTCCGCGCTATCAAGTCCGTCTGCAAGACTCCCCTTCAGATGCTCCTGCGCGGGCAGAACATCCTCGGCTACCGCCACTACGCCGACGATGCCGTCGAACGCTTTATCGCTTTGGCCTGCGAAAACGGCATCGACATCTTCCGCGTCTTCGACGCGCTCAACGATGTGCGCAACCTCGAAACCGCTATGAAAGCCGTCAAGAAATACGGCGGTCACGCCCAAGGCACCATCTCCTACACCGTCAGCCCCGTCCACACCGTCGAGACCTATGTCCGCCTCGCATCAGACCTCAAAAACCTTGGCGCCGACTCCCTCTGCATCAAAGATATGGCCGGCATCCTCGCCCCCGCCGCAGCCCAACGCCTCGTCCAGGCTCTTGCCAAAGTCGGACTCCCCATTCAGATTCACTCCCACATGACCTCAGGCATGGCCCCCGCCACCTACCTCGCCGCCGTCCAGGCCGGCGCAGGGGCAATCGACTGCGCCTGCGGTACCCTTTCGGGCATCTCCTCCCAGCCCGCCACAGAGACCATGGCCGCCATCCTATCCGACGCCGGCTATGACACCGGGCTCGACATGCAGGCCGTACGCGAAGAGAACGCCTACTTCCGAAAACTCAAGCCCAGCCGCGCCCCCAAAAGCAGCGCCGCAGTGGAAGTCGTCGATGTCGGAGTCCTCACCCACCACATCCCCGGCGGTATGATCTCCAACCTCCGATCCCAGCTCGCCCAGCAAGACGCACTCGACCGCCTTCCCGAAGTGATGGAAGAACTCCCCAAGGCCCGCAGAGACCTCGGATACCCGCCGCTCGTGACCCCCACCAGCCAGATTGTCGGCGTACAATCCGTCCTCAATGTGCTTACCGGAAAGCGCTTTGAACAGGTGACAAAAGAGGTCACCAACTATGTCAAAGGCCTCTACGGACGCCCTCCCGCCCCCATCGACCCCAAACTCGTCAAAAAGATTCTTGGTAAAGCCAAGCCCATCGACTGCCGCCCCGCAGACCTTCTCGAACCAGAACTCCCAAAGGCTGCCAAGGAACTCGACCCCAAACTCGTTCAAAAGGAAGAGGACATACTTTCTTATTGCCTTTTCCCAGCCGTTGCGCTAGACTACTTCAAGTGGCGCGCAATGCCTCCGGACGCCCGCGCTCCCATCCCGGCAGACCTTGAGATGGAAGCCCCGAAAGAGGCCCAGTCGCCCGCGCAAGTTGATCCCGAACTTGCCCGACTCGCCGCCATTGGCAAGACAGCCGCCCAACTGATTCGTCAAGTAGTCGGGAATGCCGACCTGGGCGCGATTCCAGAGGTTCCCCTGCCATCTCCCGAACCCGTTCAAGCCGAGAAACCCGCCGCTCCTGAGCCTCAAGGCGAGACGATTGATTCGCCCCTGAATGGCACATTCTTCCGTGCGGACGCCCCCGGAAAGCCCAATATCGCGGATGAAGGGAAAACCCTCTCTTCGGGCGATCCCATCTGCGTCATCGAGGCTATGAAACTCTTCAATCCGGTCAAGGTCTCGAAAGCCTGCCGACTCGTCAAGTTCCTTGTTCACCCCGGCGATCATGTCTCAAAAGGGCAGCCAATCGCAGTTATTGAATAGTCCCGGAGATGTCCCGAAAGCGGCATGATCCACGCATTCCCGTTGCCATCCAAGGTGGTATTCGGGCCCAGCAGCTGCGGGGCTCCCAAGCCCGCAGTTGGTGGTTTAGACGGTGGATTGACTCTGTCGAGGAATTTGGCATGGGGGCGCGTACGGGGCGCGGCAAAAACTACTCCATACAGGGGCAGGTAGGTGACCTCCAACTGACCACGGGAAAGGTCACGGCCCGAGTCCAGGGGGCGGAATCCACGCCCTACGAGGTGTCCATCGTTGCGCCCCGGATTTTGCCGCGCCAGCGGTCGAAGTTCCTTGCATTTTTCAGAGAACATCCTGTTTATCTTGCGCGTCTGCTGGTGCAGGACATGCCGAAGGAGGTTGAGGCGGCATTTTTGGCCGCGACTGGGCGTTCGCTCTTCCCGGGGGTTCGTCGGAAGGAGGGCGATTTGGCGACGGAGTCGTGGGCGATGCGTTATCACAAGGAGCCGCGAACCATTTTCGAGTTGCACTGCAATTGCAGGGATTGGGCACGGCCCTGCAAGCATTTAGCGGCGATTTTTTTCTTGATTGGCGAGTTGATTGCGAATGACCCGTTTTGTTTGTTGATGTTGCAGGGGTTTACATGGGAGGATTTCGATCTTGCGCCTCCGCCGGAGGCTATGCCAGCCTTCGACGCGTTGGCTTTGGATAATGGGGGGCGGGCGCATCTTTCCGATGAGGTGCCTGCCGAGATGGGGGCGTGGTGGGGCAATCGTCTGGCGCGTTTAGTCGACAATGGTCCGCGTCCGGCGCAGAGTGGGAGTGCGATGCCTTTGGTGGAGCGGATCGCGGCGCCGCCTTTGTGGCGGGGGAACGAGAAGTTTCTGGAGGGGATGGGAAAGGTCTACGCGGCCGCGAGGTTGAAGGCAACTCCGCTCTACGATGGCACTCCGGTCTCCTTCTATCCGTCCCAAGTGGTTTCCTCCGCCCGCACATCAGCCACCCCACGCCCGTCGAAGAGGCTCAGCGTGATGGTCTATTAGTCGGTTGGGGCTCTCTGTTTCTTCACCCCGATAGATTTCGAGCCGTACATTTCTGCAAACTGGTTGACCGGCTCTTTCCGATGCCCTTGCTTGGTGCGAATCGTCTTGAGAGCAGTGCCCGATTGAAGCAGGCTCGTTGATTTTCAAAGAGACAAATCGTTGCGGCGGCACGCGGTTTTTCAAGGGCTTTTTTCGGTGAAAGGTTCTTAGGAGTTGCCTTGTCAGGTTGATGCGAAGAGCCCCCGTTGCTACGCACCATCGCCCCCGAAAGGTTCCTACCGACTGGGACGATTCCTGGGGGAAATTGGTGGCGTGCGTTGGTTGGTGTTGAACTGGCAGACGCTTTGCGCCGCTGGAACAGTTGCTCCTCAAGTCCCACGCTTGTCGGCATAATTGCCCGTTGGAGGTTTCTTTCCGACCGTGCCCTCTAGTCGAGTGGGTGCGGTTATCCAGGGCAAGCCGGCGGGAACTTGGGCTAGGCGATGAGGTGGTGCTGGATTTGCTCGATCGCGAGCGGGGCGAACTCTTTGTCGCAGGCACCTTGCGGCGTTTGCAGGTGGATCAGGATGGCCTTGCGACCGCGGTGATCGCCGTACCCCGCACAGATTCCGCCGAGCAGGTTCAGGTCGGGCAGACTCTTGAGCCCGCCGGGCACATAAGCGGTCGGGCCGGGAACATTGACAGTCCAGAGCAGCGTGTCGGATGGCTTTGCCGCCGCCTTCAACGACTGGTTGTCCATGCGGTTCCTCCCGACAATCGCCTTAGTGCCATCGGGCAGACGGAAGTGGCGTCCGACTTTGAGTAGGCGAATGTGATCCAAATCAACCAAACCGCCGTGCTCCTTGAGGTCGGATAGTTTGCGGCAATAGCCCTTTTCGGTGAGCAGGCAGCCCCCCGCCGGAGCCGGATACTCGGTAATCCCCAACTCCGCGGCAAGAGCCATCTGCGGCTTGCGGGTGCGCCCATGGAAGTCGTAGAGTTGCTCGCGGTCGATGAGCCCCTCTTGCTCCGGAATGGTCGGTTCGAGAAGTTTGGCGCAGAGTGGACGGAGCAGCCGCCCCTCAAGCCCAGAATCGTGCGCAACGGTCGCCAGGGAATGCGGCGTCTGGGACATGGGACGCTGGTTGACGACCTCCCCCGTCGAGACGAAATCCAACCCGTCGGCGCGCATCAATTCCCCCGCACGGCGTATCATCCGCGCGTGACAGTCAATGCAGGGATTCATCCCCCCGCCGAAACCGTGTGGAGGATTGGCAACCAACTCAAGAATGTCTTGAGTAAAGTCCACCTCCTTCAAGTCGATCCCGAGATGCCGGGCCGCGCGCCGGGCGGAAGTCCCGTCGAAGAAGGGTGAGACAAAGACAAGCGGGCGTACATCGCACCCCTGACGGCGAAGCACCGCTACGGCAAGCATACTGTCGAGCCCGCCGGAGAAAAGAGAGTAACCTCTGGCTTTATTCATAGTCAGACTTTCTTGATGATGGTGCGCAGGATGCTCTCCTCGTCAACCGCTCCATGGAGAATCAACCAGCAGACGGTTCCGACGCAAATCCCGGCTAGGATTACACCAAGGGCATTGGCAATGCAGAACTTGCGCGGGCGCATACCCAGCAGGTAGGCTCCTACGGCTCCGCTCCAGGCGCCGGTACCAGGCAGTGGGACGCCGATAAAGAGGGCGAGCCCGAGCTCCCCGTATTTCTCCACATAGGGGCGGAGTTTATCTTGCCGGGCTGTCAAGCGGGGCCAAACGGTCTGGTCGAACCATTTCCATCGGCGCAGGAGGTTCATAGCGGGGGCGAGCAATCCATAGACCGCCATGCCCAAGATGATGTTCACCGCCAGGCAGACGGCCATCACACCTGCGAAGCCTAGGCGTTCGATACAGGGGGAGAAGATTCCGAATGGGATTGAGGCGCGCAGTTCGAGACCCGGTATGCAGGTCAGTGCGCTCAGAAGGACGATACTCTGGAGAACGGATTTCATGCGGCGGAGGGTGGGGACTTTCCAGTATGGTTGGTGTCGCAAGAGGAGATAGTTTACAATAGTTGGCAGGAAACGGCAATAAGATTTGACACGACCTCAAGAGTTTGATATAGTACGCCTCGTTCACGACACAACGGGGGATTAGCTCAGTTG
>JAXFQS010000162.1:0-14962 GCA_034178815.1 Kiritimatiellia bacterium
CTTCTGTTTCCACTCCGTCCGGCAAGCGCCACGGGTTGGGCAAGGGCCTCGGTTCGCTCCTTGGGCCCGTACCTGCCAAGCCGAACATCGTTCAGCAGCCTAGTCAACCGACTCCAGCCAAGCAGGCTATTGAACCATCAGCAAATGCTGTCGCGCAAATAAATGTCAGCATCATTGAGCGTTGTCCTTGGCAACCCCGCCAAGCTTTCGATGGTCCGGAACTGCAAGAATTGGCTGAGTCGATTCAGGCGCAGGGGGTCATTCAACCACTGTTGTGCCGACGCATCGGTGAGAAGGTGGAATTGATTGCCGGCGAGCGTCGCCTGCGAGCCGCCATTCAGGCTGGATTGAAAACCGTTCCTGTGCTCTTCTTGAATCTCGGCGACCATCAGGCGGCAACGGCCAATCTCATAGAAAACATCCAGCGTAAAGACCTGAATCCGATTGAAGAGGCGGAAGGTTACCGTATGCTGGCTGAACAGTTCCAGTTGACGCAGGAGTCAATTGCCACTACGGTTGGGAAACCGAGAGCAACGATTGCCAATGCCTTGCGTCTACTTGAATTGCCGGATGAAGTGAAGCAGTTGGTTGCCGACGGCCGTCTCTCAATGGGGCTTGCCAAAGTCCTTCTTGGGGTGGCCGATGCTGACGAGCAGGTAGCCTTGGCGCGGCGTTGCATCCTGGAGGGTTTGACGGTTCGTGCCCTAGAAACTCTCTTGGCTCGTCGTTCCCCCGAACGCCCCACTTCGCAACTAACGAGCAAACCCGATATGCCGCCGTCATATGTGCAAGATCTTTCTGACCGTTTGCACCGCTACTTTGGCACTGCTATACGGCTAACCCCCAGCGTCACATACGCCAATGGCCGGCACGGGAAGGGGTGCCTTGAAGTCGACTTCTACAATAACGAAGATTTGACACGCATCCTCAACCTGCTGAACATCAGCGTCGATTGATAATCCCTTGTTCCCTCGACTGTTTACGCTGCTGGCTCTCTTCGGCTGTTTTTCGTATTCCCAACCGGAATTCTCCACTGGGGATGCGGATTCGGCGTTGATCTTGACGCGCGATTTTCTCGTCGCTTGTCCCTATCGTGTTTCCGGAACGGAGGGGCTGAAGGGGGCTGCCGAGTGGATTTCCAAGCGTTTACGGCTGCATCAAGGATGGCTGGTGTCGGAGCAGTGTTTTGAGCGGAATACGCCTCGGGGCAAGACTCTCTTCCGCAATGTGCTGTCCGCTTACCGCCAGGCTGGATGCAAGCGTTGGATTTTGCTTTTAACGCATTACGATACCAAGGCTGGCATAGCCAATTTCACAGGTGCAAACGATGGCGGCAGTTCGACGGGGTTGATGCTTCAACTTGTCGATGTGCTGACGAAACAGCCACTCCGCAACCACAATGTTTTGGTCGCTTTTTTGGATGGAGAGGAGTGTTTCGAGCGCTATGACGAGGCGGACGGCTTTCAAGGGAGCAAGGCGTTGGCGGTCGAGTGTCGCCGAAAGGGGTGGGCTGTCGATGCGGTGATTCTTGCCGACATGATTGGAGACCGGGAGTTTACTTTGGCCGTTCCATCGAATGTGACCCCATCGCTGAGAACGCTTGCCGCGACCTGCGCCGGTGGGAATCTCCATACCTATCCGTTTGAAATCTGGGATGACCATAAGCCTTTTATGGATTTAGGCTTCCCTGCTATTGACTTCATTGATTTTGACTATGGTCCATCCAATAAATATTGGCACACGGCGGAGGATACATTTGACAAGTTAGGCCCTGAGGGCTATTTGCGCACGGGGCGTACAATCCTAAAGATGCTGCGTAAACTGGACCGTTAGATTATGGTCGGCTCGGTGGAGAGAACGGCGTATTGCCTTTCGTTTCTGATTCATGCAGGGATGGCTGTCCTGCTGGTGGTTGTTGGTCTGTGCAAGGGGTGTTGCACTTCGGATGAGGTAATTGTGCCGATGGATATGACCGTCGTGCTTGACGAGAATCTGCGTAGCCAACCGGATGAGCCTGTGCCCTCCCAAGACGACCTTGCCGAACCAGAGAATATTCCTCCTCCGCCACCGATTTCTGCCGAATCGCTGGTTTCAGATCGCACTCCACCACGCCCTCAGGAGAAACCCAAGCCGCCGAAGCCGTTCGTTAAAGGACGCCGGATTACGGTTCGAGACAATCAGAAGCAAACTAAGCCGAGTCGTCCGACAACGGAACGGAAACTTTCGGAAGACGAGATACGCCGCCTGCTCAATGCCGGAGCCCGTCCCGGCTCTCGAAATCAAGTTGCGCCCAATGAAGTTTCTCGCTGCCTGGCGCTGATCAAGGATGCCTTTTATCGGGCGTGGAAGCAGCCGACGAGTTGCCCTAACACAGCCCGATTGCAAATTGCCTTCAATCGCCGCGGCGAGGTGACAAGCTACCGGTTGACCGGGCGCTCGGGCAGTGTCGAATGCGACAACAGCATCTTGAGAGCGGCGGCCGAGGTGCCCCGTGTCGCCGGCCTTTCCGAGTCATTCCTTTCCAAATATGGAGTTGTGACCATCGAGTTCCGGTTGAACTAGCCCCCTATGCTTCCTAAACTTCCCAAGTCAGCCAGACACAGACCTCACGGGCTGGTGATTCTACACGAGGATGCCGATGTCCTGGTCATCGAAAAAGAGCCGGGGTTGCTTTCGACCGAGACGCGCAAGCGCGAATCCCGCACGGCGGAGCATATTCTGACCAACTACCTGCGCAAGGGGTGCTCTGCCTCGACTCGTCGAGCTTGGCTGGTCCATCGGCTAGATCGCGAGACCTCGGGGGTGATGATTTTCGCCAAGTCCCAGTCGGTGCGCGATCGTCTCAAAGAGAATTGGTCTTTGGTTGAAAAACTGTATATTGCTCGCCTTTCGAGGATGCCTACCAGCGAGGGCGGAATCTTGCAATCTTATCTAGCCGAAGATAGCAACCTCTTCGTCCGGGTGGTGCCTAGCGAACGCGAGGGGAGGTTGGCACAAACCGCTTGGCGTACCATCAAGGCGATGCCCGATGGCGGGGCCGTGGTCAAGGTTCGTCTCTTGACCGGAAGACGCAATCAAATCCGCGTACAGTTTGCTGATATTGGTTGCCCCCTGTTGGGTGACCGCAAGTACAACCGTCACGACCATTCCCACGAACGCCTTTGCCTGCATGCCGTTTCGATTGCCTTCCCGCATCCACATACCGGGGAAGTGCTCCGATTCGAGACCCCCATCCCCGAGGTGTTTGGCGTGACGCCGGAAGAGTTCGACATCGTCGAACCGCCGCAGGGGAAAGGAGTCTAGCCATGCGTATGTGGAAAAGGTTCGCGTTGGCGGCGCTCTTTCTCCTTTGGGGCTGTTTGACGCAGGCGGCCCCTGTCGGCATTCTTGCCGGTTCTTCGGGGCTCCCCCCGGGGGAACGCCGCTTCGCCCAATCGCTTGCCAACCATGCGGCACGCTGGCTTGGCGATGAAGGTGTTGCCGTGCGCATGGTTCAGGAAGCCAACCTTGACAAAACCGCAAAAGATTGCCGCGTGCTGGTTTGGATTGCTCCAGCGGAACTCACCCCTGCCCAGATGATATTTGTGCGCACCTTTGTCGCCGGGGGAGGAAAACTCGTCGTCTGCTACTCGAATGCCAAAGCCTTGGCTGATCTAATGGGCGTCGAACTCCTGGGCTACCGGAAAACGGCTGATCCGAAAGCCTGGCGCGAGATGCGGTTCAAGCACCACAGACCCAGAGGCGTGCCCAACCAGATTGCCCAAACATCCTCCAACCTGTTGGCGATTCGTCCGAAGGGAAAAGGGAGTTCCGTGCTGGCGACTTGGAGCAGCGGAGCCTCGGGGGACGAAGGAAAAGAAGTCGCGTGGATCGCCACTCCGACTGGGTGGTGGTGTTCCCATGTGCTGCTTGCCGATGGCGATGCAACGGCCAAGTCAGCCCTCCTGTTGGCGCTTTGCGCCGCCGCTGACAAAACCATTTGGAAATCCGCGGCGGAAAAGCGACTTGCTGATTGCCGGGAACGATTGAGCCGGACGAATTTGAAGCGGCGAATTCGAACGCTCCCGGGTGCGCGCGCCGAGCGCCTGACACAACGATTGAATGAGGTGGAGCGAACCTTGCAGGAGGCAAAATTGGAAATCGGACGCGGGCAACCTTACACGGCTTGGCGGCGGGTGCAAGTATGCCGACAAGTAGTTGCCGAACTGTATGGGGCCGTTCAGGAATCAATGCCCGGTGAGATTCGTGGCGTATGGGATCATTCGGGAGTAGGACTCTATCCCGGCGATTGGCCGCGCACCTGCCGTCTGCTGAGAGATGCTGGCCTTACGGATTTGTATGTCAATGTCGCGGGCGCTGGATTTGCCCATTATGGCAGCACCGTGTTGCCTCGATCGCGAGTGTTCAGCGAGTATGGAGACCAACTTAGATTGGCTTGCGCCGCTGCCCATGCCGCGGGACTTCGCGTCCATGCCTGGCTCCTCTGTTTCAGCACGGAGCGGGCAACGCCCGAGCGCATCGATTGGTTTCGCCGAAAGGGGTGGTTGCTGAAAGACTCCCAGGGCCGAACGCGAAATTGGCTTGAACCGGCTGACCGCGAAGTGCAACGGTATCTGCTTCAAGCCGTTCAGGAGTTGTCCTCCTATCCGGTCGATGGCGTGCATCTTGACTTTGTCCGCTATCCCGACGGACAGACCTCGTTGGAGGGGGATGCCAAGCGGAAATGGCAGATTGGCCGGCGAGCGCGAATTACGGACTTTGTTCAGGCTGCGGCAAAGACCTCTCGACGCAATGGAAGACGCGTGCCGCTCTCCGCCGCGGTCTACGGAAAGTATCCTTCGTGCGTATGGGCCGTCGGGCAAGATTGGCTCTCCTGGATCCGGTTGGGCTTTGTCGCCAATGTCCTCCCAATGAACTACACGCAGGACCAGGTGAAGTACCAGGAGTGGCTGACACAGCAGACGGCTAACCCAGCCGTTGCTAAGCGCGTGGTCAGTGGCATAGGCGTGACGGCGGCGGAAAGCAGGCTGGACGCCATTGATGTCATAGAGCAGATCAACCTTGCCAGGCGCTTTGGAACGGCCGGCTTTGCACTCTTCGATTTGGACGCGACGCTACGCAACGAAATCCTTCCAGTTTTGCGCTTGGGCGTGACGAACAGGCGCTAACAGAACCTTTCAGAAATAGACATCAAGGAGGTATGAATGCTCTACACAAAGGCAATTGCCGCCGTGGCGGTTGGACTGCCCCTCGTACTTGGCGCCGATGAAATTAGGAGCGAAAGAATATTTCAGCCAGATAGACTTCTCTGGGGGAACGAGAACAACGCTATTTTGCGGAGTATTGACCGGGCAAGTTGGATCTGGCATGGCAACTTTTGGAATTATGACAGGGTCAATCTTCGCTTTAGAAATGACTTTTCCGCTGTCTCTAATAGCGTGTTGGAACTGAGCGTCTCGGCGGACGAACGCTTTGTTTTGCTGTTGGATGGCCGGGAACTGGCGAGAGGCCCTCACCGCTGTTTGCCTTTGCGGTGGACCTTCCAAAGCTATCGCATCAATCTACCCGGAGGAAAGCACCGCTTGGAGGCCGTGGTGACCCGCGAACGGGATTTTGCGCCAGTTGCCCAGTTGACGGATGGTGGGGGCTTTGTGCTGAAGGCGGAGGGTATCTTCGACAAGGTTTTGACCACAGGAAAGGGTGCCTGGCGTGTTGCACAATTGAAGGGCACATCGTCTATGCGCAATGGCGGCTGGACCTTTACCGGCGGAGCCTATACGGTCAAGGGATGCTCCCTGTTGGAAGAAGAACCGCCTGCCGATGCTTGGCGCGAACCGATGGTGGTTGCTGGCGGAATTTCGCCCAACGACTATGGAGTCCCGAGGGGTGGATGGCGGCTTGCGCCATCGACTTTGCCGGATATGATCTCTCGCTATTG
The DNA here is from genome assembly GCA_034178815.1 of Kiritimatiellia bacterium. Taxonomy (GTDB): domain Bacteria; phylum Verrucomicrobiota; class Kiritimatiellia; order RFP12; family DVOR01; genus JAXFQS01. The sequence continues at coordinate 5,939 of JAXFQS010000162.1, forward strand.
CACTCCTGGATCGTTCAAGAGTGACCAGCCGGATGGGGATCGTTTCGCGCCGTACAATGCGGCACTTTCTGCGGGATTTTTGGGGGCGGCGAATGCATTGCTAAGGGAAGGAAAGGCGTTCACGATTCCGTCCAAGACCAAGGTTCGTCTGCTTTGGGATCTTGGGGACTATTATTGCGCGTTTCCGGAACTGCGCACGGGGGGAGGGCAGGGGGCTGTCGTAGAATGGGATTGGTCGGAGGCGCTTTACGATCCTAAAGGCATCAAGCCCGCACGCAATCTCTTCGATGGTCTGCGTCTGCAGTTGGGGAACTGCAAAGGTGACCGCTTCATGCCGGACGGTCGTGCCAATGCTAGGTTTACGACGCCGTGGTGGAGGTGTGGCCGTTGGTGCCAACTGACGATTGTGACGGGCGATGAGCCGCTGACGCTTTCCGGTATTGGTCTGGTTGAGACGCGTTATCCGCTTGAGAATGAATCGCGGTTCATCTGCGACGATTCGACCATTGCGCCCATTTTGCGTTTGGCTAGTAGGGGTATGCAGATGTGCTGTCACGAGATGCTTTTCGACTGTCCCTTTTACGAGCAGCAGATGTATCCCGGCGATACGCGCGTCCAGTTGCAGGTGATTTCTGCTATGACGCGCGACGATCGGATGGTGCGGCGTGCCATTGAACTGTTCGATTTCTCGCGCCGGCTTAACGGGTTTGTCGGCATGAATTATCCGACTCGGGGAACGCAGGATTCGGGCACTTATACGCTCTGCTGGTTGCTGATGTTCAAGGACTATCTCTACTGGCACGATAACTTCGACTGGCTCAAGGCGCGTGTTCCCGGAATGCGGGCGGCACTCCACGGATTGGCGGCCTACGAGTGCAAGGACGGGCTTTTGCGCTATCTTCCCGGATGGAGTTTTATGGACTGGGTTCCGGAGTGGTCTGCGGGCATTGCCCCGGATGGAAATAATGCTTCCCGGGCATCCTCGCTCAATAATCTCTTCTATGTGTTGGCGCTGCAATCTGCGGCCGAGATGGAGGATGTCGTGGGGGACAAGGCTATGGCGGATTACTGGCGTGCCAAGGCTGATCGGCTGGGCAACCTGTTGGTTGAAAAGTTCTGGTCTGAACCGCGCGGATTGATTGCCGACACGGAAGCCCGGAACCATTTCAGCGAACACGGGCAGTGCCTGGCGATACTTGCGGGGATTCTCACACCTGCCCAAGAACGCCGCGCGTTCAAGGCGATGCAGGTGGCGCCAGATCTTTCCAAGGCGACGGTCTATTTCAGCCATTATCTGTTGGATGTCTATGGCAAGATGGGGCGTGGCGACTTGATTCTCAAGCGGCTCGATCTTTGGCGTGATTATGTCAAGAACGATCTCAAGACACCGCTTGAGGGCCCGGGCAACTTCCGTTCTGATTGCCACGCCTGGGGTGCCCATCCGCTTTTCCATCTCCAGAAGGGGGTGGCGGGCGTGATGCCTGTCTCGCCGGGATTCCGCCGTGTGCGTGTGGCGCCTTCCCCTGGCGAATTGAAACACTTGGATGTTGCGGTTCCCCATCCCAAGGGGTTTGTCGAACTGATGCTCGAGTTTGATGGTAAAGGCGGGGGGAAAGGTTGTGTCACGCTACCCGAAAAGACGGACGGCGAGTTTGTCTGGGGCAGTCGCGAAGTTCAACTCAAGAGTGGGGCGAACACGATTGAGTTCTAGAACGCTAGCCTGAAATGCGGATTGCGGGGGCTTCGCGCTTTCGCCCCCCCGCGAGCGGCAAGATCGCCGCAACAGTATTCCGAACAGCGCGGTTAGGAGGCATTGCGTTTTCTGACCGCTCCGTTTATCTTTACAGCCTCGATAGGAACCAATGTTTTGCCAGCCAAGGTGTCAAAGATGGGGAAATCCTGGTAGGCACCTTTCCTCGCTCCAGATTAGTACCTCTTGGGGGGTGGGTTATCAAGGATTTGACATGGATGCCGCGAATGATTGGGTTTCTGCGCATGGTTTCCCTTTGAAATTGACATTTCTGCCCAATTCCATTAGAATATTTGCGTTTAGCAAGAAAAGCTCATAAGGAATCCACTCGACAATGGCGTCTTTTGCCTACAAAGCCATGACCAAAGATGGACGCCGGGTTGCAGGTACAATCGAAGCCTCCGACCGGCGCGGCGCCGTCGCGCAGTTGCAGCGCTCGGGGCAGACACCATTGAGCATCGAAGAGGTGAGCACCCGCACCGCCGAGACAAAGACCTCATTCTGGAAACTTGAGCCCTCCAAGAATATGCGCCCCCGCGAGGTCTTGCTCTTCACCTCCGAATTGAGCGATCTCATCGAGGCAGGCATGACCTTGGGTTCTGCGCTCAACTGCCTAGCGAGTCAGGGGGGCGGTGGCGATGCCGCCGGAACCATCGCCGCCGACCTGCGTGACCGGATTGTCCGCGGCGAGACCTTCTCCGATGCCTTGAAAGCCCACCCCAAGAGTTTTCCCCCAATCTACTCCAATATGGTTCGCGCGGGCGAGGCTTCTGGCGCGATGATCGAGGTTCTCCGCCGTTTGGTTGAGCACTATGAACGCCAGCAGGCGATGAAAGAGAAAATCACCGCCGCGCTCACCTATCCCATTATCGTGCTGATATTCGGAACGATCACCGTCATCTTTGCGATGGTTAAAATCGTCCCACAGTTTGCCAAGATTTTCGACAGCATGGGGCAAGCACTCCCCGCCCCGACGCGCGTTCTGATTGGAACCAGCATGTTCGTCAAAAGCTACGGCTTGATCTTGGCCGCCATCGTCATAGTAGGTGTGCTTTGGCTGCGCCGCCACATAGCCACCGAACACGGTCGCTACTGGTGGGACAGACTCAAATTGCGCACCCCGTTGCTTAAAGGAATCATCGCCGCAGGGGCCTATTCGGGCGTCGCCTACACCCTGAGAACGCTTATGGCAAACGGCGTCAATGTCCTTCAGGCGCTCCAGATCGCAGCCGAAACCTGCGGCAACGCCGTCATAGCAAAAGCCCTCTCCGACGCCCGCGACCGCGTCACGGACGGCACTACCATCTCCGCCCCTCTCGCACAAAGCGGCATCTTCCCTCGTATGATGACTGATATGCTCGCCATAGGCGAACAGACTGGCGACATGCCCACATCCCTCGGACACATCGGCAAACGCTACGAGGGTGAAATGGACCGCAACATCAAGATCTTCACAGCCGCACTAGAGCCCCTGCTAATCGTGCTCGTCGCCGGTCTCGTCGGATTCGTTGCTATATCCATTTTGATGGCAGTCTTCAAGGCAACCTCCGCCATGGGCGCAGGCTGACCGAAACCAAACCCAAAAGGCAGAATATGAAAAACCTCTCCCCTCCCGTCAACCGCATCGCCTCGGCCGGTTTTACGCTGGTCGAACTCCTGCTCGTAGTCACCATCCTCGGCATTCTGGCTACTGCGGCATTCGTCAACTTTGCAGGCGCCGGCGAAGAAACCCGCGTGACCGCCACCCGCCTCTCTATCAATAGTATTGGTGATGCCATTCGCGTCTTCGAGGTGCAGCATGGCCGCTATCCCGAGAGCCTTGAAAAGCTTACCGAGGCCGTGAACGGGCGCGAACCCCTGCTTAAAGCCGAGGCTCTGGTCGACTCTTGGGGCACGCCCTTTACCTATAAACGCGAAGGTCGTCGCTTTACCATAACCTCCGCAGGGCCGGATCTGCAGATTGGCACCGAAGACGACCTTACCAACTAATCTCTTGGGTCGGCGGATGCCAACAAGCCAGCGCCAGGGGTTTACTCTACTGGAGTTGCTGCTGGTCGTGGCGATAGCTGGCATATTGTTGGCTATCGTCGCGCCCGATTTCTCGGGGGGGCTCGCCGGGACGCGTATGCAGATGGCTGCCCAAAGCGTAATGCATCTGTCGCGTTATGCCCGCAATATGGCTGTGCTGCAACAGCAACCGGCGGAACTTTCTTTCGTATGTGGCGAACAGGCGGTAATTCGGGTTTTGACCCAAACCAAAACGCGCAACCTGTCAGATTCCAAGGATGAAGGGGCTGGCGGTGTTTGGACGGAGGATGGTGATGATGTGGTTAACCGTCCCGACCGGGATGCGCTTTCTGTCACCGATACGGATAGTGTCCAGCGGTTCAAGAATCTGCGTTTTACGGTTGAATATGAGGATGAACTGGTGTCTGTGCGCAATCGGCCTCTTCGGCGTTCGTCCGATTGGCGGAGTCTCCGCCGGGCGAGGGAACGAAAGGTCGATGAGGAGTTGCAGGAGCCCCCCCAGACGGTGCGTTTCAATGCCAACGGCACATGCCGTCCGTTTCGGGTGACGATTACCGATCTTGAACACGAGGAGAGTTCGCTTGTGGTGCTGGTCGATATGCTTGGCGTGGCACAGGTCGAGGAGGCGGATTAGTGCGGCGAGGGGGCTTTACATTAATCGAGGTCTTGATGGCGGTGCTCATCCTTGCTGGGGGGCTGACGGCCTTGTTGACCTCTGTTGCCAAGTGTCTGGAGTTGATTTCTTCGGCTCGGGAGGTTCGAGAGGTCCAGTATGTTTTTGACCTCGCGGAAGCGGCCTATCCTATAGGTGATGAGTTGCTGGATGATGTCGAGAAGAAGGTCCCGGTGTCGCCCGATTCCAGTCTTGCTGAGGGTTATGTTTTTGAGCGTATTGTCTTGCCCAAGACGGTGCGGGAGGAGTCTGAGGACGACGATAAGTTGTATGTTGTCCGCTCCATCGTCAGTTGGGAGCGAGGCGGGAAGACGGAGGAGGTGGATGAGTATGTCCGCCAGAAGTGAATGGCGTTCGGGGCTGACGCTGATTGAACTCCTTTTGGCGGTCTCGATTCTGGCCATTATCGGCACCTTTTCCTACCTTTGTTTTGACACGGTTGTCCACGCTTGGCGCACGGGGGTGGAGACGGCAAATGCTTCTGGGCAAGCGGAATATGTGCTCGACCAGTTGGCCGCCGCCCTCAAGAGCGCCTACTACCCCAATACGGGGCAAAGCACCTACGAGTATGGTTTTGCATTTCAGGACGGTGGGGATGGAGAGCGGACTTCTGACACGATTGAATGGACCAAGACGGGTGCCACTTTGGTGGGTGAACAGTCCGCATTTGCGGAGATTCCCCATCGAACTGTTGTTCGTGTGGCAAAAGTCGGGAGCCGGCGTCGAGGGAATGAAGGGCTTTGCGTCAGGGCTTGGCGGCAAGCGCTCAATCCGGATGATTTCGAGCCGGAGCAGGTTGAATGGCTGTTGCTTGCGCCGCGGGTTATCGGCTTCAATTGCCGCATGCTTGATCTCGACAATCCCATCAAAGACGATCAGCCAAACTGGGTTGACGAATGGAGCCATTCCAATGCGCTTCCTTCCAAGGTCGAACTGACGCTCTATTTGAGCCCGCCGGACGATCGCAAGGGCAAGCCCCTCAAGATGCAGCGCATCGTCTCGATTCCTATGGCCGCTTACTCCCAAAATCCTCAAGATGCCCCTAACTCGGGTACCTTATCCCGGAAAGGTAGGTAGCAGCGGTGAGCAAAGGTGCCAACAAAGGCTCTGCATTGATAGCCGCCCTTTGGACCATTTGCTTGCTATCAATGTTGGTGATGTCCTTCGCGTACGACGCCAACCTCGAAGCCAAACTCCAGGTCTATACGCGCTCGAAGCGACAGGCGGAGTACCTTATCCGCTCCGCATTCCCCATTGTCGAGCATGTCCTGAACAAGTCCTCAAAGGTGACCGGCGATGAGACCAACGAGCAGATAGAAGACGACCGCTGGATTGTCCCGGCCATCTCCGTCAAACGCGGCGAAATCGCGCGTATCGACGAACCCCTTGGGCAAGGCACCATCCACATCGAAATCATCCCCGTCCCCGGGCGCATCAACATCAACGCCATGGCCAACGCCAACGCCGATGGCGTTTGGGAGCAAATCTTCGCCGTCCACGGCATCCCTCAAGACCTTTGGCCCGAACTCATCGATAGTTTCAACGACTGGGTAGACGCCGACAGTGCACCGATGAAGTCCGGCGCCGAGGACGACTATTACCTCAGCCTCGACCCGCCCTACAAAGCCAAAAACGGCCTTTTAGACACTGTTGGCGAGTTAGGACTTGTGAAAGGCTTCACATCTGCTATACTATACGGAGGTGCGCTCAATCCCGAGGCTCCCCCGTCCAAGCAGATTATGGTCAAAGGCATTGCCGACCTCTTTACCGTCTACGGCGAATCGGCCGTTTCCGTCAATGTCAACGCCGCATCCAAGGATGTGCTCTTGGCCGTTCCCGGCATGGACGAATCCTTGGCCGACGCCATCATAGCCGAACGCGAAGGAAACGGTTCTTCCGCCTCCTCAAGGTCGACCCGCCTGCGCGAACGGGGGGCCTCGACGGCTGCCGCCGTGGAAGACTTCTCGTTCAAGTCATCCGCCGATGTCAGTTCAAGAGTGCCCGGCATCCAGTCGGAGTCGCTGGCCTACTTCGGGTATTCCTCGACGATCTACAGACTGATCATTGAAGGGCGAGTAGGTGCGATAGCCCGGCGCGTAGAGGCGATTGTAGCCACCAAAAACGAGGAACTTCGGTACCTCCGCTACCGGGAGGATCCGTGAACCTATGTCTAGCGAAGAGTCCATAGCAATAGTCCAATCATCAGGGAAACTGATAGCCGTCCGTAGGGAAGAGGCGAGGGGAGGGGGCGTCAAGTTTGATGAGGCCGTCCGGAACATCTCCCTGGCTGGAGAGGAAGCCAATCAGACCAATCCCCTATCGGCTCCCTTGCGCGAAATTGCGGCGGAATTGGATGATACCATTCTCTCCATTGCCATCCCAGTTGCGCAGACCACCTGCCAAATCCTTACCCTGCCAACGGTTGATTCGACAGAACTCGATTCAATGACCCGCTTGCGCCTGGAGCAACTAGCCCCTTTCGATGCCGAGAAATTGGCAGTATCCTGGGAGACGCTAGCTCAGGATGCCGAAAGTACCCGAGTGATAGCCGCCGCCCTGCCAGTCGAAAGCGTCGAATCCTGGTGGAATGCCATAGCGGAATGTGGTCTTCGGGCCAAACGGCTGGAACTCTCCATTCTAGCCTGGTGGCACGCAATCCGTGCATCCAATGCTATCCCAGATTCGGGCCGTCAGCTGGTTTTGCTTCGCGATGGAGAAGCGTGGGATTTCCTCTCAGTCGATGATGGCATTCCCTCCTTTCTCCGTGTGCTTTCCGCCCCAGTCGAAACACCCGAGGACTGGTTGCGAGAACTTACCCTCTCACTGGTCGATTTGGAACTGAATGCCGGGCAGCGTTCCTGTGAAAACCTTTTTCTCTTTTATACCTCGGAGGCCAAGCCTGACATTGCCGCAGTGGCGAAAGATTTGGGGTCCCCGCTTCATCTGGAGCCTTTACCAGAGGTGCTGGCGTGCGCTCGATCCGTTTCCATTCGAAGCCTGGAAAAGGATGCAATCGACCTAACCCCGCCTGAATGGCGTAGGCAGGAGACTCTCAAGAAACAGCGCAGACAGATGGTCGCCGGATGTGTAGTCGCGGGGCTTATTTGGTTGCTTTGCGCCGCCTATCTCTTGCTTGCTCCGATAGTCAGTTCAATGTTGCTCGGGAATGTCCGCAAGGAGCGCCAATCCATTGCGGCAAGTTATCGCGAGGTCAACGATTTGAGTGCCCGCGTCCAGTTGATCCGTAATTATATGGATCGGGATCTGTCGGCGATTGAGCTTTTGCGCCAGATTACGCTAGTCCAGCCTGCTGGCGTGACGCTTTCCTCCTTCACTTACCGTCGGGACGATGGGGTGCGCCTATCGGGCGAGACGGAGGAGGCATCCAAGGTTTACGCATTTAAGGATGCCGTCACCTCGCTCAACAAGGGGAAAAGCGACACGCGGCTCTTTTCCGAGGTCTCTTTGACAGGGCCATCGGCCGCCAAAGGTGGTATGCAGCGGTTTGACCTCAATATGGTCTTCCCTGGGACGCAGGAGGCCAATCGATGAAGGAGACTACGCCTCGGGAGAGGGGGCTGCGCCTAGTTGCTGCAATTGTGATTGCCTTCGGCATATTGGGTCTTTTCAGCCGCCGTCAACTGGACAACTTTCGCCTCAACCGCCAGCAACTTGAACGCGAACGGGCAACCTTGAAGTTTGAGCGCCAGATGATTGCCGCCAAGCCCGACTTGCAGAGACAGTATGATGAATTGCGCACCTTGATGCCTGTCTTTAAGCCGGACAAGGCTGTCGATACCCATTGGCTGAGTATAATGGACGACATTGCCTCGAAACAGCATTTGAACATTTCGCGTCGTCAGGCTGGGCGGGAGGAGCAGTCTGGTGAGGTCTACGAGTTCGCCATTGAATGTCGCGAATGGGATGGCCGGCTGGATGCGCTTGTGCATTTCCTCTACGACTTGGAACGGGAGGGCGTTATGCTTGATGTTCGCCATCTCTATGTCCGTCCGCACCAATCTGCTCCGGGATTCCTCCGTGGTTCTTTTACGCTCTATTGCGCCTATATGCGCGACGAGAACGCTTCGGAATCATCGCCTAGTACCGTTGCTGGCAATGAGTCGGATGCAAACCAAAACACGGATGCGTCCCTTTCCAATACAACCGTTGCAACCAATGCCACTTTCGAAACGACCTCTGCAACTGCAACCTCTTTGTCCAATCGCTTGAACCGCATTCGGCATCGGACTGCCCACGGCAATACCAATCGTGTCTCTGCCGCCATTCAGGAAGCCTCTCATGAATAAGTTATTTCCCCTTCTTCTCTCCTTGCTTGCCGGCGTTTGCGTCCTAGCGCAATCCTCGACAACTCCTGGGGTTCGTCGCCAAACGGGGACGGCGCGTCTGCCGCAACGCCTCTTGGGCAATCGCACACAGCTCAATCGTAATGCTCAACCGCAACCGACGGTTGATGCGGCAGCCATTGCGCAACAGCTTGAGAGCGCCGAGAAGGGAACCAACGGACTGCCGGCGCTGAAGTTCGACAATGCGCCATCCGACCTCTTCATCCAGC
>JAXFQS010000055.1:0-5079 GCA_034178815.1 Kiritimatiellia bacterium
GGGGGTGGTCCGGGGGGTTTGTGGCGCGGTGGGGGGGGGGGTTTGTTGGGGGGGCGGGGTGCGTTTGAGGGGCCCCGCCCGCTTCTTTTCCGTGAGGTCGGTCGCTAGGTTGGATGCCGTTCGACTGCTACGCAGGATAGGAGCCAATAGGTAGGCAGGTTGGCGACCGATGGGTGTGCAGGAAACTACTCGGTGGTGCGCCCCGTATACTCGCTGCTGGCCTCGACGCGCTGCTTGAAGAAGTTGTCTGCCGTCTGGTTGAAGGCTTTGTCCCAGGGACGGGGGCCGTTGCACAACTGGACGATCCAGAGTTTGAGCTGCTTCTTGTGCCAGTTGACATGGCAGTTGGTGCCCCAGGCGCCACCGTGCCCGAACCATGCATTCTCGTCGTCGACCTTGGGCGCCGATAGTCCGAGGGAGTAGCCGCCCATATTCTTGGGGCGCGTGCTCACCGCGAGAATGCTCTTGACGGTCTGCTCCTTGAGGATGCGCACGCCGTTATCCCCGACCCCGAGGTTCATCAACATCTTGTAGAATTTGAGTTGGTCGTTTGCGGTCGTCCAGAGCCCAGCTCCGGCGGAGGGAAATACATGCGAACCGTTGTAGGGACGCTGCTCCCAATCGTTCTGACGGCGCCAGCGGGCGGGCTTGCCGGCTACGCAGTCGTACATCTCAATCTGGCGCGAGAGTTGCTCGTCGGTCGGCTTGAAACAGGTGGATTTCATGCCCAGGGGATCGAGGACGGTCTGCTTGAGATAGTCCTCCCATTTCATGCCTGTGACGGTCTCGACGATTGCCGCGCCGATGTCGATTCCGGTGTTGGAGTAGGACTCTTTGGTTCCGGGTTCGAACTTGATTGGTGCGGCTGCGGCGGAGGCGGCAACGATGCGAATGGGCATGCCTCCCGACCATCCGCCGCCAGGGACGGTGTGTTGTTTACCGGCGATTTCGAAGGGGAATCCGCCGGTGTGGTTGAGCACCATCCGGACGGTGAGGGTGTTCTTGGCTTTGACGAGGGTACGGACATCGTTGGTTCTGGGGCATTCGATCCAGAGTTCTTTGAACTCGGGCAGGTATTTGCTGACGGGGTCGTCGAGGGAGATCTTGCCTTCTTCGACGAGTTTGGCGATGGTGACGCCGCAGAAGCCCTTGGTCTGGGAGCATTGCATGAAGGGGTCGTCCATCGTGATGGGGCGTTTGGCCTTGACATCGGCGTAGCCGACGCAGGCGATTTCGGTCTTTCCGTTGTTGTAGAGCACGGCGATGGCGCCCGGGAGTTCACCGCTCTTGGCGTAGGGTTCGAGGGCATCGCGGAGGCTGTTTTCTCCGGCGGGGTTTTGGGCGTGCAAATGGATTCCGGCCAAGGTGGCAACGGCCAGAATCGCGGCGGTGATTTTGGTGAGGTTCATTCGGGTTCTCCCTGGGTTTGGTAGGGCGCGACGCGGTTGTGCGGGGCGCCGACGATTGTGGAGAGTGTAGCATATCCGGTGTGGATTTTCAACCGGGAAGGGGGAGCGGCGGGTAGGCACCTTCGGGGGTGGAAGGTTGGCACCTGTGCGTCGGGGAGGTGCGTACCTGTGGGGGTGGAAGGTAGGCAGGAAGGGATCAGTCGCGGCGGTGGAAGTCGGGGAAGTATTTCTCCTCGCCGTAGGGGAAGTCTGAGGGACGGTAGGCTTTGAGGGCGTCGGGGACGAGGGCGCTGTTCTGCGAGCAGTGGGTGAAGATCATCGGGCATTCGGTTCGGACGCGCTCTTGTATGGGGCGCCAGAATCGGTGCTGGTCTTCGGGGCGGAGGCACTGCTCGGCCTTGGCGTAGAGGGCGTCTGTCTCGGGGTCGACGAAGGCGGTTCGGTTCGGGCCGGGGGGCAGGTTGCGGGAGATGAAGAGTTGCATAAAGTTCTGCGCGTCGGGGTAGTCGGCAACCCAGCCGATTCGAAAGAGTTGGGTCTGCCCTTCGCGCAGTCGCTTGAGGAAGGCGGGCCAGGTATTGTAGCGCGGCACGACTTCGATTCCGCAGGCGCGGTAGAAGGAGGCAATCAACTCCGAAGTCTCCCGAGCCTCCTGCGTGGGCTTGCCGACATCGAGCGCAATCCTGAGCGGCAATCCGCTCTTCGGGTCGATTCCCCCCGGATAGCCCGCCTCCTTCAAAAGCCGCCTGGCCAAGGCGAGATCGAAGGCGAACGGCGCCCTGTTCGTGACCGCCCCCGCGAGCACCGGAGGAACCGGCGACTGGATGGGGCCGGCGACTCGCCCTTGGAAGTAGTCGCGCCACTGGTTCCAGTCGAACGCCGCGCAAAGCGCCTGCCGGAGCGCCCGGTTCCGGCCCAGCAACGGGTCGCGCATATTGATGCCAAGGTACATCAAGTTTAGCGCCGGTTCCGCCCGGTAGTGGATGTTGCGCCCGGCCAGTTCCGGGGAGAGATTCCCCTGCGCGTCGAACACAATGTCCCAACTGTCCTGCGTGAGATTCGTCAGAAAATCAAGTTCTCCATTGAGGAACATCATCCACTGCGTCGTCGGGTCGTCAATCACCAGATAGAGGATCGAATCAAACGGCTTCGGATTCGTTTCCTGCCAAAGCGGCCACCCCTCGGCACGCTCGAAACGCATGTGGTGGTTGCGCTTCCACTCCGCCAGACGGTACGGGCCGGAGCCGACCGAACATTCCCGGAATTCCCAACTTCCTATGGCTTCCTTCGGCACGACCGCAAAATAGGGCATGGCCAGATACCAGCCAAACTGCGGGTTCGGCGTGCGCAAGGAAATGGTCAACTGGTGCGTACCTTTCACCTCCATCCTGACAATGTCCGCCGCCAGCCAAGCCCCAGCAGAGGCGTTCGCAGGGTCTTTGACCCGGGCGATGGAGTAGCGCAGATCCTCGGCGGTGACGGGGCGGGATTTGCCCCCGAGGGCGGGCGAGGCGTGGAACACGGCGTTGGTGCGAAGCGTCAGGGTATAGTGCAATCCATCGGGGGAAATCTCGGGCATTTTCGAGAGGAGTCCTGGCTTGAGGCGGTAGGGTCTCTCGCCGTAGACATACTCAAGAGGTGTCTCGTAGCAGAGGGCGACGGCGCGTGCCGCATAGACGGTTGCGCACTGTATTGGATCCATCGAAGGTACCCGTTCCAGCGCGCGGCGGAAGGTTCCTCCGAGGAGGGTAGAGGCCAGGCAAACGACCCCGAAGGCGGTGGTGAATCGAATCATCGGTCAGATTCCTTTTCTGCCGGCGGCAACACCGCCAGCACATCGCGCAAGAGCGCGTCTAGGTAGCGAAATCCCAAAGCGGTCGGGGCAAAGCGCGTTCCCGATTGGGTCAGATGGCCGCACGCTGCTGCGCGTTCGAGCACGCGACGCGCTGGAGTCATCACGGGGCACTCGTCGAGGTCGATTCCTTCCGCCAGCCGCAACCGGAAGAGCGCTCGCTCCTGGGCGTCTTCTGCCTCGGAAAGCATCTCTTCGCGGACGCCTTCGGGCTCGATTGTGCGCCGTAGCCGCCCCAGACGGCTGGATGCTCCGGTGCCGATTCCGAGGTAGTCGCCGCCTCGCCAGCAGGAGAGGTTGTGGCGGCATTCAAAGCCGGGGCGGGCGAAGTTGGAAACCTCGTAGCGTTTGTATCCTTGCAAGGTCTCGTAGGCAATCGCTAGTTGTTCCAGAGCTGACTCCTCATTAGCAATCACCCCGTCTGATGCGAACCTTGAGCCCTCTTCGATGCTAAGCGCATAGATGGAGAGGTGTTCGGGGCGCAGGGCCAGCACGCGTTTCAGGGTCGACTCCCATCCGGCGCGTGTCGAGCCCGGCAATCCCGCAATCAAGTCCACTCCCGCATTGTCGAACCCTGCCTCGCGAATGAGCCTGAACGCCGTCAGTGCGTCCTTCGCCGAGTGGCGGCGGTTGGCGCGGAGCAGGACGGAATCTTCCAGACTCTGCACTCCGAGGCTGATGCGGTTCACCCCTGTCTCGCGCAGGAATTCGAGCAGTTCTAGGGAGAGCCCCTGCGGGTGCGCTTCCACCGTCCACTCGCAATTCCGTGCCAGCGAAACCGTTGCCCGCAGCCACCGCGCAAAGCGTTCCCATCCGGCTTTTCCCAAAGCCGTAGGCGTCCCGCCGCCGCAGTAGAGTGTTTCGAGCGGAGCCATCGGCGCGCACACGAGCGAGGCGAACCAACGCTCCGCCGCTTGAGACGAATAGGGCGCCGAGTGGAAGGCGCAATAACCGCAACGCCCGCCTAGACAGTAGGGATGGTGGACATAGAGGTGCGCCGGACGCGTATCAGCGCCGTTTGCCATTGCGCTCGGAGTGTTCGTCGAGTGCGCCGGCGTATTCGCCCCGCCGCACCTTCAGGGTGGAGGTTCGCTTGAGCGCCTCCAGAAAGACCGCAACCTTGCGCGGCCGCTTGTAGTCGGCTATCGCTTCGCAAAGCCGGTGAACGGTCTGGCGCAGAAAGTCGCCCACACTGTCGGTATCAATGGAAGGATGGTCGGTTCGGATGGCATCGAGGTCGGGGGTGACAATCGCCCCCACGCGCTCGCCCGTTTCGCCCTGCACCTGGTAGCCCAGCACCAACACATCCTTGATATAGGGCGACTTCTCCAGCAACTGCTCGACCTCCTCGGGATAGATGTTCTTCCCCTCGCGGTTGACGATTAGCGCCTTCTTGCGGCCGGCAATGCGCACCAGCCCGTTGGCATCGACCTTGACCAGATCGCCAGTGTGGAAGAACCCCTCGTCGTCGAAAACCTCCCGCGTCGCCGCCTCGTTCTTGAAGTAGCCCTTCATAATGTTGGGCCCGCGCAGGCAGAGTTCGCCCACCCCCTGGGCGTTGACATCGACCAGTTTGTAGTCCATATTCGGCAGCACGCGCCCCACCGTGCCGGGCTTCCATACGCCGAAGTCGGAGCCGCAGACCTCGGGCGCCGCTTCCGTCATGCCATAGCCCTCCACAATCGGGATGCCCAGCCGCGTGAAGCCCCTGGAGACCTCGATTGGACACGCCGCGCCGCCAACGCCCAGAAAGCGCAGTTTGCCCCCCAGACTGTCAAGAATCTTGCGGCCGATGAGTTTGCCCCCGCCACAGAGCAG
>JAXFQS010000067.1:0-22857 GCA_034178815.1 Kiritimatiellia bacterium
GTGGATATCCCACAGTTTCGGATGTGCCAATGTGCAGTCAAATGTCATTGATAGGTTTACCCTAGGAGGAACCTCCACGATTCGGTGTTGGCAAATCGTGGAGGCGTTGGCTTTGGATCGAGGCGCGATGGTCAGGGAGACGGTTACCTTCTGGGGCTTGCTCAGACGATTTGCGAGGCTGAAGGTCGTTTTGACCTGGGCGTTATGCTGGGATTTGATGTGGGCAGTGACCGCTACCGAATCCGGGATGATATGTACGCCTGGCGCGGATTCGACTCGGACGGAACGGTAGATTCCCGCACCAGGATACCACCGGGAGTTATGGTTACGCGTATCAGCCTGGACGGTCAGGAGGTTGGTTCCCTCTTTGATCCACTTGGAGACATCAAGCCGGAATCCCATATAACCATAATCCCACCCGCCGGCGAAGTGCCCGTTTAGCCAGACCTTGGGGCGGGCCATGACGCCATCGAACTCAAGCCAAACTACGCCTCCAGCAGTGAGGTCATCCAGCATTGGACGGGGAAGTTCGATCTCCGTGCGATACCATCCTATGCCTCGCCAAGGAAGTTTCCCCGTGTTCCCGTCCCCATCTGGTTGGAATGGCCCTGCAATGGCCCAATCGTGCGGAATTTCCACCTCCTCCCAAGCCGAATCGTCATACCCAACTGCGGCAACATCAAGTCTCCCTTGTGGATTCCTTGTGAAGCGCCAGCCAGCCCCATCAAGAGAGAGAACGGCACCATTGGCAAAAGATATGGTCACCAACAGAATAAGCGGAAGAATGGGCTCAAGCAGAAGTGTGGCGCGCATAAAAGTCCCTTGGTAGTAAGGTTATGGAGTCGTACGAAAGATACAGAAATCCATCGCAATTGTCAAGCACAGCCTCTAGGAATCCCATTAAACCTATACCGACCATTGCCCAAACGAGGAAATCATCTTGCAGGTGACACTACCTTTTACGACTATGTCACGATGAACGGAGCAATGAAGACAGAATATGCTTCTAAATGCGGCGCGGATGAAGCATGCAGGATGCGAAGAGCTCCTGGCGAATGGGCTTCTTCTTGAAGAAGTAAGGGCAGTTTGATATACTAACTGGGTATGAGTTTTGACTGGAAAAGCAAATCTATCGGAGTGGTTCAGCCGCAAGTCCTAAAGTTGAAGTTGCCGGAGGGCGGCTTGCGTCTGCGCCACGGCGGCGTACTGCCTGAGGTCTCAGTTGCTTACGAGGCCTTTGGCACGCTCAAACCCGATCGTAGCAATGTCGTATTCATTTGCCACGCATTGACCGGAGACGCGCATGTGGCCGGGTGGCGCCCAGAGGACGACCAGTTGCGCCCGCCTACGGGGTGGTGGGACGGAATGGTCTGTTCTGGCGGAGGTATCGATACGGATGTCTATTATGTAGTCTGCGCCAATATTCTCGGAGGCTGCAGTGGCACGACAGGACCATCCTCAATCAATCCGGCTACAGGCAAGCCATACGGCTCATCGTTTCCGCAGGTGACCATGCAGGACATGGTCGATGTCAATGTCATGCTCTTACGGCAGTTGGGCTTTGACCATCTCGCTGCGGTTGTGGGGGGAAGTTTCGGCGGAATGCTCACAATTGACTGGATTGTGCGCTATCCGGAGATGGTGGACAATGCGGTCGTGATTGCCGCTGCGCCCAATCTCAATACCCAGGCGCTTGCGTTTGACATTATTGGCAGGCAGGCAATCGTCGAAGATCCCAACTGGCAAGGGGGCGATTACTATGGTGGCCCGCGTCCGGATGCCGGATTGGCCCGAGCCCGGAAATTGGCTCATATCACCTACCTTTCCCAGCAGATGATGGAGCGCAAGTTCGGGCGCAATAAGCAACAGGAGTGGGTTCAGGCCGACTTCGATTTCCAGTTGCGCCACCAGAGGATGTTCCGCTCCCAGTTCCAGGTTGAAAGTTATCTCGAGCATCAGGGAAATAAGTTCGTGGCCCGTTTCGACGCGAACTCCTATCTGCATATCCTTCGTGCTTTGGACGAGTTTGATATAGCGGAGACCTATGGGCATGGGGATTTGACCAAAGCCGTCGAATCCATTCGCGCCCGAGTACTGATTTGTTCGCTCAGCGGGGATTGGCTGTTCACCGCGGAGCAACAGGAAGAGTTGGCCAAAGCATTGGCGGCGGCTGGGAAGAATGTATCCTATTGCAATCTCGAGGCCCCGGCTGGGCATGATGCATTCTTGACGCATATTTGCGATTTGCGGCTTATCGTCCGCGCCTTTATGCCGGCACATCGATACCATTATACCCCTATCATTTCCGACCGCGAGCATGCTGAGATACTTGCACTCGTGCCGAATGGTGCGAGTGTAATCGACCTTGGTTGCGGTGATGGTTCTCTCTTGGCGTTGCTTGCGGAGCGCAAGGGGACGTGTGGACTTGGCGTCGAATTGAATCTGGACAAAATCATACAGGCGGTTCATATCGGGCAGAATGTCATGCGCTCGAACTTGGACCATGCCGCGCCTATTCTGCCGAGTCACCGGTACGACCTGGCCATTCTCTGCGAAACTTTGCAGGTGATTCGCGATGCGGACAGGTTGCTGGATCGTCTCTTCGACTTGGCCAACGAGGCGATATTGGCTATTCCGAACTTCGGGCATTGGCGCTTGCGGGCATATCTCTGCATCCACGGCATGACGCCAAAGAGCGAGACGCTTCCTCACGAGTGGTACAATACGCCCAACATTCATATCATCACATTCAAGGATTTCCGGAAGATGTGCCGCGACAAGGATGTGGAACTTGAGTGCGTTGTGCCGATAGCCAATCGCTGGTTTGACAGGCTAATGCTCAAGTTCGGGCTAATCAACACATTTGCCGAGCAGGTTGTTGTCAAAATCCGCCGTAAAAACCAAACGAAAGAGGCGACGTCTTTATGAGCCGTCCTTGCCCCAGTTGCCCCGCTGCTGCCAATCTCCCGAACCGTCACGCAATCATTCGGGTGCTAGAACAACTTCTTGCGACGCTCTATCCGGGTTGTTATGGCCATCCCGAATGTCCGCGCGAGGAAATCGCATCTATGTTATCGGATCAGGTTCACCGTGTGCTTCACTACCAGTCGGAGTATGACAGTGTTCCTGCAACGGCTTGCCGGCAGCGCGCAACCGATGTCACGACGGCTTTCCTTGACCAACTTCCCGCAATCCGCTTGTTATTGCAGGAGGACATACAAGCTGCCTACGAGGGCGATCCGGCGGCCAGGTCGCACATGGAAATCATTATGAGTTATCCGGGACATTATGCCGTCACGGTGCACCGGTTGGCTCACGCGCTCTATGGTCTTGGCGTGCCATTGATTCCCCGCGTTATGTCCGAGCATGCCCACTCTCTGACGGGCATCGACATTCATCCGGGGGCGCAAATTGGGCCTGGCTTCTTTATCGACCATGGGACGGGCGTGGTCATTGGTGAGACTTGTGTTATTGGGTGCCATGTCAAACTCTACCAAGGCGTGACGCTCGGGGCCTTGAGTTTTGCAAAGGAGGAGGATGGTTCGCTGGTCAAAGGTGTCAAGCGCCACCCGAATGTGGAGGACAATGTGGTTATTTACGCGGGCGCTACAATCCTGGGAGGGGGCACGGTCATTGGTAAGGGCGCGGTCATTGGCGGCAATGTCTGGCTCATCCACTCTGTTCCTCCGGGGGCGAAAGTCTACAACCAACAGCCCGCACCGGTTATCAAGACCGATCCCAACTGATTGCTATGGATGTAGAGACGCTCAACCAACATCTTGAGGCGATTCTTTGCAACCATTCGTCTGCGACAAACCTGCCTGCCAATGTCGCCTTCATCTTGAAGGGGTGGGGGAAGGAGTGGGTCTGCCGGCGCAATGAGCACTGGGTCGTCACGGGGCCGAATGGCTCTGGCAAGAGTTATCTCGCGGCCCTGCTTGCTGACGAACTTCCCATATGCGGTTGCAACCTGGAAATGGCGCCAGACTTGGAAGAGAGCCGTGCCCAAGTGACCTTTTCCCAGCAGCAGAGCGCAGCATCTGGCAGTTGGCTTCAGGCACGCTGGCATGGCCCCGGCGAGGTTGAAGATGTCACTGTCAAGGACTTTCTCTCCTACGATTCCGTCCACGACATCAATCCCTACGAAGTTGTTCGGCGATCCCCCAAAGAACTACGGGACCATGCCGCCCGTCTGCGCCGTATTGCCGCACGCCTGGGCTTGAAACCTTTGCTGACGCGAACCGTCGTGCAACTCTCCAATGGCGAGACACGATTGGTCTTGCTGACCCGTGCCCTTCTGAAAAATCCGCGTCTTTTGATTCTCGACGATCCCTTCGCCGGACTCTCCCCTGAGCGGCGCACTGTGCTCAAGAATTTTCTCGACGAATTGGCCCCCAAGACTACGATGGTGCTGATGCTGCGCAACGCCGATGAAGTGCTATCCTGCGCGACAGATGAACTTTTTCTCGACCAGTTGAAAATCGTTCGCTTCGCCAAACCCCAGCCCCTCACGCATCACACGAAGCCCCACCAATGGATTCTCCCCCCGACTTTCAAATCCCCGGCGGAAAAGGGAGTCCCAGTCATCGAGATGGATGGCGTGACCATCGCCTATGGCAAGCGTAAAGTCATTGACAATCTACACTGGCGCGTACTTAAAGGCGAACGCTGGCTTATCACCGGACCAAATGGTTGCGGTAAGACCACGCTCATCTCCCTCATTACAGGCGACAATCCAGCAGCCTACCGGAGCCCAATCCGAATCTTTGGGCGTGCCCGAAAAGTCGGCGAGTGCATTTGGTCAATCCGCCGCAAAATCGCCCAGGTTTCACCTGAGCAGCAGACTTACTTCAACCCTGCTCAAACTGTGCTGGAAGCCGTCATTTCGAACCATCTCGACGATTATGGGCAACCGCTCCCTATGACCCGTCAGCGGCTGCAAAAGGCTCGGCAAAACCTCAAACTCTTGGATTTGCAATCGAGTGAAAAACGGACTTGCGGTTCCCTTTCGGCAGGCGAGCAGAGGCTCGTGCTTTTCGCTCGGGCATTCACGGCCGCCCCTCAGATGCTGATACTGGATGAACCCTGCCTCAATCTCGATCGAGAGACCCGAACAAAGGTTTTGCGCTTGCTCTCGGGATTACTGGAAACGCACAGGGATATGACTGTACTCTGCGTCGCCCATCGGCAATCCTATGTCCCCGATGGATTTCACTATCGCTTGGCCTTGGGGTGAGATTATGTCTGAGCTTTCCCCATTGACCCGAACGCGAATTCGCCGCTTCTTCAGGAACCGGCTTGCTACTGCTGCACTAGTCCTTTTGGCCTTCCTTTCCTTGATTGGTCTGAGCGCGCCTTGGATTGCCCCCGTCTCGCCGCATGAGATTACACCTCTTGATGAACTCGAACCCTATGTGTCAGTCGATCTGACCCTTCGTCCCAAGAGCCAGACGGGACGCTTTGACCTCCTATCGGATGGACAGGTTACCAATGTTCTAGTGCCTCAAGGCATTCTAAAGCCCGGGGACAAACTCGACGAATGCTTCTCCTTGTCGGTAGAACAGGCGCGGCAGATTGCTAACCATTTCCAGCCAGGCAAACATCCCCGTTTGCTTCTTTCCGTCCAGGACAAGCGTCTGTCTCAATGGCATCTCCGATTCCTTCCGGTAGTCTCGACCAATCGCCATTCTGTGCTGCGGGTCGGGGTCTGGCCCGAGAGTTGCTCACTTGCAACGTTTTCCCTCCGTTTCCCCAATCCGAGTGGGCCTGCGTGGAAAAAACTTTCAAAGCGTGAGCAGCAGCAGTTGACCGCGTGGGCGCAGCACCCTGGCATGACAAATGTGGTTTGGCAAGGTATCTCGACAGATTTGACTGTGACGCGAGCCAGTGTGACCTGGCCCTTTCGCCCGGTTCCGCACCATCCTTTGGGCGTAGACTCGGCTGGGCGCGATGTGCTCGCTCGGATTCTCTACGGTTTGCGTATCTCTTTGGCATTTGGCTTAGCATTGGCTTTGTGGAGTGCCCTATTTGGGATAGTCATAGGGGCGCTCCAGGGATACTTTGGCGGGTGGGTTGATGTTTGTTGCCAGCGTGTGACGGAGATATGGTCGGCCTTGCCGTTTCTTTATGTAATGGTCTTTGTCGGGGCTGTTGTAGGTCGGAGTTTTCTCGTGCTGTTGCTCTGCTATGGTGCGTTCAACTGGATTGGGGTCTCTTATTACATGCGAGGCGAGTTTCTTCGGTTGCGCCAACAGCCTTTTGTCGAGGCTGCGGTGACGCAGCATCTCAGCAAACGACGCATTATTTTCCGCCATATTCTGCCCAATGCGCTGACGCCTATTATAACCCTTTTCCCTTTTAACCTTGTTGGGGCAATCGCTTCACTGGTGGCTCTTGACTTTCTCGGTTTCGGGTTGCCACCGCTGACGCCTAGTCTCGGGGAACTACTTCAGCAGGCGCAGCAATTCCGTTGGGCATGGTGGCTGATTTTCTACCCTTCGTTTGTGATCTTTCTCGTGATGCTCGCCACCATTATGGTTGGCGAGGGAATTCGCGAGGCCTTTGCGCCCAAAGCCAGAAATCACTTGGAGTAGCCATGCAAATTGATACGCCGGCATTTGTCATAGACCTAGAGGCGCTTGAGCGGAATGCCGTGGTCTTAGGCGAGGTCAAGCGCCGGGCAGGGTGCAAGATTTTGCTTGCGCTCAAGGCCTTTTCGCTCCCGGCAGCATTGTCCCCGTTTAAGGGGCGTCTAGATGGTGTCTGCGCAAGTTCCGTCCACGAGGCCCGCTTGGGTGTCGAGGCCTTTGGTT
Organism: Kiritimatiellia bacterium; assembly: GCA_034178815.1. Lineage (GTDB taxonomy): Bacteria > Verrucomicrobiota > Kiritimatiellia > RFP12 > DVOR01 > JAXFQS01. The sequence goes on from JAXFQS010000067.1 coordinate 6,813, forward strand.
CCGAGGTTCATGCTTTCGCGGCAGCCTTTACCGAAACGCAAATGCGCGAACTTGTGGACTTGGGAGTAGACCACTTCACATTCAACTCATTCCGTCAACTGGCTCTCTTCCGCCGAGTCTGTTCCCGCCCAGCCACAATCGGGCTACGAGTCAATCCGGAACATTCGGAAGGGCAAACGCCCATTTATGATCCCTGTGCCCGATTTTCTCGCTTAGGAATCGTTCGGACAGCTTTCAACGATCGGGACCTTGAGGAAGTAACGGGGCTACACTTTCACAACCTATGTGAGCAGAACGCAGATTGCTTCGTTCGGACCCTTGCCGCTTTCGAGAATCGTTTCGCCACTATTATCCCACATATGAAATGGTTTAACTTCGGCGGCGGTCACCACATTACTCGCCCCGATTACGACATTGATTTGTTGGTAGCGACAATCTGCTCATTTCGCCGCCGCCACGGAAATCCAACCGTTTACCTTGAACCTGGCGAGGCCTGCGCACTGAATGCCGGCACGCTTGCGGCGACAGTTGTGGATGTGGTAGAGAACGGGATGCCTATTGCCATTCTTGATGCGTCTTGTGCCTGTCATACGCCCGATGTTATGGAAATGCCCTATCGGCCGCGAATCTTCCGCCAATCCGACTGGCAAGGGAATGCTCAAAAGGGTGCTCGTGCCGAGTGCGCGGGAGAGCCCAATCAGAACCCCTATACCTATCGCCTAGCAGGCCCATCTTGTTTGGCAGGAGATGTCTTCGGGGACTACTCCTTTGAGACCCCGTTGTCCCCTGGAGACCGACTCTATTTTGAAGATATGGCTCACTATACGCTTGTCAAGACGAACACCTTCAATGGCATCAATTTACCCTCCATCTACCTGCGGTATGCCGACGGAGGTTTGGAGTTGGTGAGACAATTCGGATATAGTGACTTCATCGGGCGGCTTGTGTGAAAATCGGTATTTATCTAGAAAACGAGCCAGCCGCTTTCGACGGTGGCGCAAGTTCGGATTACATTAAGGACTTTACGCCACAAAAGCATCAAATCGTCACATTTCGTCGTTTGGTTGCCCCCCATAAAGTGATTTGGTGCCGAACGGAAAAAAGCTTTCTCAGAGCACTCCCAATTATCGATGTTGCAATCGTTTGGCAATTCAGCGAGCGACACCTTCAACGGGCTCCGAACCTCCAACTGGTTGCCACACCAGCCGCCGGACGAGAGGGTATCAAACTGCCCGCCAAGCACCCAGGAATCAAGGTCTATCACGGCCACTTCCACGGCGTATTGATTGCCCAAACCGTTCTCGGCGCACTCCTGGCAATGAGTCGAGGTCTTTTCTCTGCCCAAGGGCAACGCTGGCCAAGGAGCAGCCTCTCAGTGCGGGATATTGAAGGAACGAATGCGGTTATTCTGGGGTATGGCGCGATTGGCAGGCATATCGGTCGCTTGTTGAGACAATTTGGAGTGAATGTATACGGCGTTCGCAGACGAAGTGGAATGGGAACCTACACGATGGCCGACCTGCCACGACTCCTTCGGGATTGCGACCATTTCATCATGGCCTTGCCTTCGGACACGGGAACAGATGGGCTTGTCGATGGGCATATTCTCTCCCTTCTGCCCCGCCGGGCTCGGCTTTATAATGTGGGGCGTGGTAATGCACTTGACGAGGCCGCTCTGCTAAAAGCCTTGCGTACCAATCGCCTAGCGGGAGCCTACCTAGATGTGTTCGCACAGGAGCCATTGCCAGATAATTCCCCACTCTATGGTGCCCCAAACCTGCTTCTGACCCCGCATGCCTCTGCCTTCGGAACGAGTTATTTAGATCGCTTCTTTTCTGAGTTCACCCAGCACCTTTCCCAAGAGTTTTTCAACAATGACTGACTTCAAGACTTTGCTCAATGAGCAGCAATACGAGGCCGCAACTGCCGGAAATGGTCCTCTGTTGGTGCTGGCCGCTGCCGGAACCGGGAAAACGCGCACATTGGTCTATCGCGTGGCGTATCTCTATGAGCAAGGCGTTGCCCCCGAGCGGATGCTGTTGTTGACATTTACGAACCGCGCGGCTAGAGAGATGATCGAGCGAGTCCAGCAAACGACCGGACTTCCTGCAGGGTATATGTGGAGCGGAACCTTTCACCATGTCTGCAACCGGATGCTCCGCAGATTCGGAAAATTTCTTGGCTACGAATCGGGTTTTCCCATTCTCGATAGGGAGGACTCGGCGGCGCTTGTAGGGAGTTGCATTCAAAGCCAAGTCGGAAAGAAGAAGGATTTCCCGAAGAAGGATGTGGTGCTTGGTCTTATTGGCGGGGCGGCGAATGCAGGACTTTCTTTCCCGGAATGGTTCCCGACCTCCAGCCAATTCCAGAAGTTTGAGGAGTATGCTGAAGACCTTCTGCCCATAATCGCGCAGTATCACGAGCGGAAAAGAGCGAATGGGGCGATGGATTTCGATGATTTGCTGGTCAATGGCGTCCGCCTTCTCAAGGAGTCTGAGGAGGTTCGTACTTTCTACCAAGAGCGGTTTGAACATGTGCTGGTCGACGAGTATCAGGACACAAATCTGCTACAATCCGAGTTCGCCGACATTTTGGCTGCCCGTTCTCGGAATATTTTGGCGGTTGGGGATGATTTCCAGTGCATCTACACTTGGCGTGGGGCGCATTTTGCCAATATTATGGAGTTCCCCAAGCGCTGGCCTGGTGCACGCATCATCAAACTAGAGCGGAACTATCGTTCAACGCCGGAGATTCTCACGGTTGCAAACTGTTGCATCAAGGGAAATCGCGACCAGTTCCAGAAGACTTTGGTCGCGTCGCGCCAATCGAAAGTGAAGCCTCGCGTGCTTTATGTCCGCGACGGGTATACGCAGGCACAAGCGATTGTCCGGCTCATCAATCACGCTAAAAGTGCGGGCTATGCGTGGAATGAGATTGCCGTGCTTTACCGGGCGCATTTCCATTCCATTGAGACTCAGATGATGTTGACTCGCTCTGGCATCCCGCATGCGATCACCTCTGGGATTGGGATATTCGAGAAGGCGCACAGTAAGGATTTATTCGCTTTTCTCCGGCTTTCCATTGGCCCGGTTTGCGACTATTTCCCTTTGCTGAGGCTACTGTGTCTCTTGCCGGGAATAGGCGAGAAGAGCGCTCAAAAGGTATGGGTCAAAATTGGCTCTCACTTTAACTCCCAAGACCCGGAGTCAAGGCAAGCCGTGGCTGGACTTCTACGCGATACCGCGCAGAAAGGATGGGCTGCTTTTTGTTCCATTTTCGATCAGGCCGCGAGCGGAAAACTGGTTCCTGGCAAACTCGTCTCGTCCTTTCTGGATGCCTTCTATTCTGACTACCTTGACCGCACCTACGAGCCAGAGGATGCCGCCTCAAGACGGGAGGATTTGGTTGAGTTGGGCGCTATGATTCAGCGTTCGGGAAAACCGTTGGAGGAGTTCCTTTCCGAGGTTGCCCTCCTGACCAATCTAGACCGTTCCCGTGGTGACGAGAACGGGCAAGGCGGCCCGGCAGTTTTGCTCTCGACCATCCATCAGGCGAAGGGAAGGGAGTGGCCCGTAGTGATTGTGCCGTGGATGTCCGAGGAGATGTTCCCCTCCGCAAAGGCGCTGGAAACCGGCGACGACCAAGAGGAGCGGAGGCTCTTCTATGTTGCCGTGACGCGCGCGAAGGATGAGTTATTTCTCTGTTCGCCAGCCGAACGAATTATCAACGGAACAAAGCGTGCCTTTTGCAAGGTTTCCCGTTTTCTGAGAGAACTGGACAAGGGCATCGTCATCAACGAATATCCCACCTTCCGTGCCTGGTAGGTTCCCTCTCGTCGCCCCTCAAGCGGCTTCGCTTCGTTGCCGCATGGTTGCTACGAAATAGGGAAGGGGATAAGTACCTGCACGCCCAACAGATTGCCGTCAATTGGGTGCGAAAGTGCTTAGGAATTCTCCGTTCTGGTAACCGTCCCAGAGGGGGCTTGCCGTTAGCGATTGGCGATTGCTGCTCCCACAAACGCTTTGAAAAGCGGGTGGCTATTGACCGGTTCGGATTTGAACTCGGGATGAAACTGGCAGGCGACAAACCAGGGGTGATCGCGCAATTCGACGACTTCGGCGATTTGGCCGTCTGGCGAAGTTCCGACCACTTGCAACGCCTCGTCTCGCTCGCGCAGGAGGTTGACAAAATCGGGCGAAATCTCGTAGCGGTGGCGGTGACGCTCCGAAATGCGGGTTGACGCGTATGCGGTCTCCGCCCGGGAACCCTCCTTCAGCGAACACGGATAGGCACCCAGACGCATCGTGGCGCCAATCTGCTTGACTGTTGTCTGCTCAGAGAGCAACAACACGACCGGGTGTCCCGTCCGAGCGTCCACCTCCGTCGAGTTCGCATCTTCAAGCCCCATGACATGGCGGGCATACTCGATAACCGTGCACTGCATTCCAAGGCAGATGCCGAAGAAAGGAATCCGCTTCGTGCGGGCATATTCGATGGCCGCAATCTTTCCCTCTACGCCGCGCGTTCCGAAACCGCCCGGGACTAGAATCCCGTGAACGCCTGAAAGTAGCGCCTCCGCCCCTTGCTTCTCAATCGCCTCCGACTCGATGCAGCGGAGTTTGAGTGCTGCCGAATGGGCAGTGGCCGCGTGAGCCAGTGCCTCGTAGATGCTCTTGTAGGCGTCACGGAGTTCAATATACTTTCCGACAACGGCAATTTCCACCTCACCGTTTTGCGGATGGAGAAGTCGTTCCAGCATTTGGTTCCAATCTGTCAGATCGATTGGCGCCAATGGCAAATTAAGCAACTTGAGCACCTTCTCATCCACGTGCTGGCGACGCAGTTCAAGCGGAACCTCGTAGATCGAGTGCGCGACATCGCACTCCTCAATGACATTCTCGGGAGGAACATTGCAGAAGAGCGCCAACTTGTCTCTGTGCTCCTTCCCGAATGACCGTTCGCAACGACAAATCAACATGTGCGGACGGATGCCGACCGACTGCAGAATACCGACTGACTGCTGAGACGGCTTTGTTTTCATCTCGCCAGCGGCCCGGATGTAAGGCACCAGAGTCAAATGAATGAAAATAGCGTTCTGCTCGCCCGCTTCGTATTGGAACTGCCGGATGGCTTCCAGGTAAGGCTGCGACTCGATATCACCAACCGTTCCTCCGATTTCCGTGATGACAATGTCGTAGTCCGACTCTCCGATGGAATGAATCGCCCGCTTGATTTCGTCTGTGATATGCGGAATGACCTGAACCGTCTTGCCTAAATACCCCCCAGCTCGCTCACGATTGAGCACCGTGCTGTAAATCTTCCCCGTTGTATAATTGGCGTGAGGACCGCAGGGCGTTGCCAAGAAACGCTCATAGTGCCCCAAGTCGAGATCCGTCTCATTTCCAGCATCCGTGACATAGACCTCGCCGTGTTGGTAAGGGGACATTGTGCCGGGGTCGACATTCAGGTAAGGATCCAACTTCTGCATGGCCACCCTGAAACCTCGCCGCTTCAAGAGCATCCCGATGCTCGCGGCTGTCAGTCCTTTCCCCAGGGACGACACAACACCGCCTGTCACGAATATATGCTTGGCCATCTGATCAATCCTTTGGTAGTGTCGAAAGATAACGGTTGACGGCATCCGCACAGGCGCGTCCATCGGCTATGGCGCGTACAACCAGCGACTGCCCTGTACGCGTGTCCCCGGCGGCAAAGACACCCTTTCGGCTCGACATATATCCAACCGTCTTGATATTGCTTCGGGCATCCGTCTCAAGACCAAGTTTGGCAATCAAGCCATCCTGCTCGGGGCCAAGAAAACCACAGGCTATCAACACCAGTTCGGCAGGCCACTCCCGTTCAAAGCCAGTTCCATCGGCATTTTGGGTCACAAGATGGCGAACCTGTCCGTCAAATCCGCGGAACTCCTTCGTCTTGATGCTCCAGAAGCGGTCACCACCTTCCTTGTGCGAGGTCGAAGTCCGCAGTTGCATCGGCCAATAAGGCCACGGGGTCTTCTCGGAACGCTGTTCAGGGGGCATCGGCATCATCTCAAACGAAGAGACGGATTTAGCCCCTTGGCGCAACGCCGTGCCAATACAGTCGCTCCCCGTGTCGCCACCACCGATTACGACAACATGCTTCCCCTTGGCGTCGATTTTTCCCCACACATCCGGCTCTCCTCCACGCCCTTTGAGCAATAACCGGTTTTGCCTTTGGAGAAATTCGAGTGCGAAATGGATCCCGTCCAATTCACGCCCCGGAATTGGCAAATCGCGCGGGACGCCAGCCCCGATGCAGAGTACTGCCGCATCGAAGCGCTCTAATGTATCGGGAGAGGGAACTGTACCGCACGAGAAGAGAATCCCCTCCTCCTCTAGAAGATGGATGCGCCTATCGACAACCCATTTCTCAAGTTTGAAGTTCGGAATCCCATAGCGGAGCAGCCCACCGGGCAATTCCTGTTTTTCGAAGACAGTCACTTTGTGCCCCATCCGGTTCAATTGCATAGCCACGGCCAACCCTGCAGGACCAGAGCCGACAACGGCGATATGCCGCCTGCTTCTCTCGGTTGGCGGTTGCGGCGTGATGAGACCATTCTCGAATGCGTACTCGATAATCGTCCGCTCCATCAACTGACAGGTGGTCGACGCGGAAACCTGTCCCAACACGCAAGAGGCTTCGCACAATGCCGGGCAAATGCGCGAGGTGAACTCGGGAAAGTTGTTGGTCGAAAGCAGGCGTTCAGCAGCCATAGCCATTTCGCCACGGTAGACGAGATCGTTCCACTCGGGGCAGAGGTTGTGCAGGGGACAGGCGTTGTGGCAGAACGGAACGCCGCAGCCCATACACCGGGCCGCCTGACGGCGAACGGCATCAAGTGGCATCCGTGTGTAGACATCGTTGAAGTCTTTCAAACGCTCCTTGACGGGGCGTGTCTGTGGTGTCTCGCGGTCGTATTCCAGAAAGCCTGTGATTTTGCCCATTGTCTTCTCTCCGTAAATGGCGTTATTCGGCGTTTTGTTGCTGCATGGCAAGTGCGCGCTTGTAGTCGCGAGGCATGATTTTAATGATGCGGTGGCGAGTCTGTGTCCAGTCTGCGAGTAAGGTGGCGGCTTTCTTAGACCCAGTGGCGTCACGGTGGCGAAGAATCATTTTGCGGACTTCCTCGGCTTCCTCTGAGTCGGCAAGGGGCTCAAGGTCTACCAGTTCCGTATTGCATCGATGATCTTCGAAGTCGCCAGTCTCGTCCAACACATAGGCAATTCCTCCAGACATGCCGGCAGCGAAGTTTCGACCTGTAGTTCCGAGAACTAGGACTCGCCCGCCGGTCATATATTCACAACCATGGTCGCCAACCCCTTCGACCACGGCGGTGGCGCCTGAATTGCGCACGGCAAAGCGTTCTCCGGCTACGCCGCAGATATAGACTTCGCCAGAGGTGGCTCCATAAAGTGCCACATTTCCGCAGATGATGTTCCGGTCAGGGACGATTGTGGATTGTCGCGGCGGATAGAGGGCCAATTTGGCGCCGGAAAGCCCTTTGCCAAAGTAATCGTTGGCGTCGCCTTCCACCGAAATGGTCAATCCCTTCGCGCCAAATGCGGCAAAGGACTGTCCGCAGGAGCCTGTGGCATTCAGGCGAATTGTGTCGTTTGGCAATCCCTCTTCTCCAGTTCGGCGGGAAATCTCATAACTGAGCATCGTACCCACGGTTCTTTGCGTGTTGCGCACAGAGATGTCCAGCACAATCGGCTCAGCGAGTTCCAATGCCCGTTCGCATTTGGCAATCAACTGGCGATCAAGGACCATATCGACACCGTGATCTTGCTTGACGGAGCAATGGCGTTCACTGTCGGAGCAAGGGACTTTGGCTAGAATGGCGGAAAGATCGATGTGTTGGGCTTTCTTGCACCCGGGCAGTTGACGAGGCTTCAGGCATTCGACATGCCCGACCATTTCGTCAATGGTGCGGAATCCCAACCTGGCCATCCATTTGCGCAGATCTTCGGCGATGAACCGCATAAAGTTCACGACATACTCAGGTTTGCCCTTGAATCTGCAGCTCAAGCGGGGGTCTTGGGTTGCTATCCCTTGGGGACAGGTGTTCAAATGACAGACTCTCATCATAACACACCCAATGGCCACGAGGGGTGCGGTCGCGAAACCGAACTCTTCGGCACCCAGCAGGCAAGCAATGGCTACATCGCGCCCCGTCATCAATTTGCCGTCACACTCAAGACGCACGCGATTGCGGAGTTTGTTGAGCACCAATGTCTGCTGCACCTCGGCCAAACCAATCTCCCAAGGCAAGCCCGTATGCTTGATAGAAGTAAGTGGCGATGCCCCCGTGCCTCCATCGTAGCCTGAGACCAGAATCAGGTCGGCCTTCCCCTTGGCAACGCCGGCGGCAATCGTGCCAATCCCCGTCTTTGAGACAAGTTTGACGCTGACTCTAGCCTCGGGATTCGAGTTTTTCAGGTCGTGAATAAGTTGGGCCAAATCCTCAATCGAGTAGATGTCGTGGTGTGGCGGCGGAGAAATTAGTTGGACATAAGGCGTCGAATGGCGACATTTGGCAATCCAAGGATAGACCTTTTCGGCCGGAAGCTGTCCACCTTCACCCGGCTTGGCACCTTGCGCCATCTTAATTTGCAACTCTTTGGCATGGGCGAGATAGTTGCTGGTGACTCCGAAGCGCCCAGACGCGACCTGCTTGATTTGACTGATACGCCAATTTCCCTTGGCATCAGGGAGAAAGCGATCCGGATCTTCCCCCCCTTCACCGGAATTCGAGCATCCACCAATTCGATTCATGGCAATGGCCAGCGTCTCGTGAGCTGGACGGCTAATCGAGCCGTAAGACATAGCTCCGGTCTTGAAACGCTTGACAATCTCCGTCCAAGGCTCGACCTCCTCCAAGGGGATTGGTGCGCGGGGAACAAAGTCCATCAAGCCGCGAATTGAGGCAAATTCCGCCTGCTCTCCGGTGAGCCGCTCAACATACTGTTCGAAGAGAGTTTCGTTGTTTTCGCGGCAAGCCTGTTGCAAAAGCGCAATGGTTTGTGGATTGTAGAGGTGCTTTTCCCCATCCTGCCGCCACTGGTAATTCCCCCCCAGTTCCAGCAGAGGCGATGTCGAATGTTGCGCCTTGAGAAAACGAGTCTCCACCTCCGACTGAATATCGGCACAACTGACGCCGCCCACGCGGGATATTGTCCCAGGAAAATAGTTGTCGATGACCTGCCCGGATATTCCAACCGCCTCGAAGATCTGTGCACCGCGATAACTTTGAAGTGTTGAAATTCCGACCTTCGACATCACTTTAAGGAGCCCCTTGCCAACAGCCTTGATGAAGTGGGCAACGGCTTCTTGCTCGGAGACGGTCACATAGAGTTGGAGCCGGGCGAGTCGGCGCACCGCAGCCAGTGCCAACCGCGGACAGATAGCGTCGACACCATATCCGAGCAGGCAAGCAAAATGGTGGACTTCTCTCGGTTCGCAACTATCCAGCACAAGCGCGATGGCTGTTCTCAATCCCGCTTTGACAAGGCTATGGTGTGTCGCGGAAACTGCGAGCAAGGCCGGAATCGGAGCGCGCGTTTCAGAGACAGCGCTATCCGACAAGGTCACACAATGATGATGGGTTTGCGCGGCATTGATTGCCGCCTTGCACAACTGTTTGAGCGCATCCTCTAGCGCGTTGGGCGATTTTCCGGCGTCAAAGGTTATGTCGAGAACGACCTGGTCGGGAATAGCATTGAGCGCGGCCTCGGTTAGAACCGGTTGCCGGAGTTTGAGCATGCGACAGCGCTGCGGACCATCTTCCAAAATGTTGCCCTGGACACCAAGATAGGAGTCGAGCGAGGTGACCATTTCCTCCCGAATGCCGTCCAACGGCGGATTGGTGACCTGGGCAAAAAGTTGATGGAAATAGTCATAGAGCAACTTCGGACGCTTTGACATCACAGCCAGCGGAGTATCCGTACCCATTGATCCCGTGGCTTCCATTCCCTTTTGGGCCATGGGGGCAAGAATAATCTTGAGGTCTTCTTGGGTGTAGCCGAAAGAGTGGTAGAGCCGCTCGTCCGGTTCCTCCCCAGGATCAATGGTATCGGGAACGGACAAGGTCTTGAGATTGTCCTTCAGCCACGCCCCATATGGTTTGGCAGTCGCTAGAGCCATTTTAATCTCGTCGTCACCGATAATCCGACCTGCTTTGGTGTCGACCAGCAACATACGACCGGGCTGCAAGCGCCCTTTGTAGGCCACATTTTCAGGGGCGACGGGGAGCACGCCTGTTTCGGAAGACATAATCAGGCGGTCGTCTTTTGTGACGGTGTAGCGCGAAGGGCGCAAGCCATTGCGATCAAGCACTGCGCCGACAATTTCGCCATCTGTAAACGGAATCGATGCTGGGCCATCCCAAGGCTCCATCATACAGGCGTGATATTCGTAGAAGTCGCGCTTCTCCTGGGGCATTTCCGGATAATGTTGCCAGGCCTCTGGGATAAGCATCATCATTACATGGGGTAACGAACGCCCCGCGTGGTAGAAGAACTCGATTGCGTTGTCCAAGATTGCCGAATCGCTGTCGCCCTCAGTCAAGATGGGGAAGATTGATTTCATCTCGTCATCGAGCAGCGGGGTGGAGAAGAGACCTTCGCGTGCACTCATCCAGTTCTGGTTGCCGCGAAGGGTATTGATTTCTCCGTTGTGAGAGATGAAGCGGAAGGGTTGAGCCAAACGCCAAGAGGGGAAGGTATTGGTGCTGTATCTTTGGTGAACCAGCGCTAGGGCTGATTGAACACGCTCGTCCTTCAATTCTGGGTAGAACGCGTCGATGGCGTCGGAGAGCATCAGACCTTTGTAGTTGATTGTGCGGCTGGAAAGGGATGGGATATAGAAGCGCTCTCCTTCGGGCAAGGTCAGAGCCCAGACGCGGTGTTCAATCAACTTGCGGGTGATAAAGAGTTTCCGCTCGAATGCATCCAACGGAACTCCATTTCGGCTAACAAAAAGCTGGCGAAAACGCGGCAAAGTTGACTGGGCCAGTTCTCCAATAGCAGAGACCTCAATCGGCACATCTCGCCAAAGGATGATTTGGAAGCCGTGGCGGGCTAGTTCGTCTTCAATGATTTGCTCACATTGTCGTCGATCATCTTCGGCCTGCGGGAATTGAATCATCCCTACGGCATAGTCCTTGGGCGGCGGAAGGTTTGGCACTATGGCGGCGAAGTATTGGTGCGGCAACTGAATCAAGATGCCTGCGCCGTCACCCGTTTTGGAATCGTATCCTGTTGCACCTCTGTGGTTGAGGTTGGCCAGAATCTTCAATGCGTCGGAGACGATTGCGTGGGAGGCAACGCCTTTGATGTTGCAGAGCATGCCGACTCCGCAGGCATCATGTTCAAAGGTCGGGTTATAGAGTCCGTAGGGTTTCATTGTAGCTACTCCGTGGTTAAAGTTTCAGCACTTCGGGGCAGTTGCACCGTGGCAGTCGACTGGGTATTTACCCGTGAAGCATCCCATACAAAAGCGCATAGGCTCCTGCATCACGCATTGAAGTCCAGCAAGGCTGAGGTAGGCAAGGGTGTCGGCCTCGACAATTTGTCGAATCTCTTCGACTGTCTTGCCGTTAGCGATGAGTTCCTCTGCGCTGGGAAAGTCGATTCCAAGGGAACAGGGGTGGCGCGTGGGGGGACAGGCAATGCGCAGGTGGATTTCCTTTGCGCCTGCCTGCCGGAGCATTTGAATACGCTTGCGGCAGGTGTTGCCCCGAATGATGGAGTCGTCCACGACGATGACGCGCTTGTTCTTTACGACATCTGGGGAGATGGAAAGTTTGAGGTCTGCCGAGGTCTTTCGAGCCCCCGCGCTGGGGAGGATGAAGGTGCGTCCGGCATAGTGATTCCGCACGAAGCCGTAGTGAAGGGGAATCCCGGAGGCCTGCGAGAATCCGAGAGCCGCCAAAACGCCGCTGTCGGGGATGGGGACAACACAATCGCCTTTGGCCGGAGACTCTTTGAAGAGTTGTCGCCCGATGGCTATGCGGGTGTTGTAGACACTCTTTCCGAAGACAACGGAATCCGGTCGGGCGAAGTAAATATGCTCGAAGACGCACTGTCCGACGGCTTGCCCGACACTTTCGTCAAAGCGGGTCGAGTGGAGCCCCATATGGTCGATACAGATGAACTCGCCGGGTTCTACATCGCGCAGGTAGTCGATGCCTAACTGGGTGAAGACGCAGGTCTCGCTTGAGAGGACATAGCCGTCACCGAGTCGTCCGATGGAAAGCGGTCGAATGCCCCAGGGGTCGCGTGCCGCGTAGACCTTTCCGTTATTGAGCAGAACGAAGGCAAATGAGCCTTGCAATTGGGTGAAAAGGGCGGGAAGGCGGTTGGGAAGTTGAAGGTAGCGGGGGTCGGCGAGTTGATGGAGGAGAATCTCGCTGTCGGTCGAGGTTTGGAAAATGGCACCGCGTCGCTGGTAGGCTTCGCGAAGTTCGGCGGCGTTGACGAGGTTGCCGTTGTGGGCAATGGCCCAGTTGCCGTCCCGGCACTCGGCGGTAAGGGGCTGGATATTCTGTTCGCAGCTTCGCCCGGTGGTTGAATAGCGAACATGACCGATTCCGGTAGAACCGGGAAGTTCTTCGTCGAAGTCGCCCTTGAAGACCTCGTTGACGAGCCCCATCCCTTTACGGGCATTATTGTTCCAACCGTCGAAAATTACCATTCCCGCCGATTCCTGCCCTCGATGCTGCAACGCGAAAAGTGCCGCGTAGAGAAACCGTGCCGCTTGTGGAACATTGTAGAGCGCTACAACCCCGCAAGCCTCGTGCGGGCGGCCATCACCGGGAGGGAAAGGTTGGTAATCTTCCGTCGAGTTCATTGCAAGGATATAAGCAGATTCCATGCCACGAATGGAGGAGGGTGCTAGCAACCTTTAAGGAGGCAAAATAGCAACCTTTTGCAATCCGAGGATGACGATTTTGTTGCTACGCGACAGAAATGTAGTTTTGCTATGCTTGGGGCTAGTGGGAATCCCTTGGCGCTTGCCGTTGCTGACGGGCAATCCAAAGAAGAAGAAAGTTGACTATCTTTCCTTCCTGTTGGGGCGTGAGCGGGCGGTTAAGAGGCACCTGCCACCATTTGTTCAGACAGCCCCGACAGCACATGGCGCACGCGTGCATGGCAATGAAGACTGGATGACCACGCATAGGCGTCTGTCACCCATCATTGGAAGGGATTGCCGGAGCCAATCGCTGGTGGACAAAATCGCGCGCATGCCGACGCAGAGTGTCCGCTCCAATCGACTTTAGGTAGGCAATCTCCTGCTCCCCGAGTGCGAAGGAACTCCGGAACCGGCTACGCGAGAGTCGCGCCAACCCCTCCTCGGGAGACATTATTGTTTCAACGCGAACCGCGAGCCTTCAGAATAGCCTCAATATGGGGCTGAGGAATCGACCAGCCGCGCCCGCACATATGGCAATAGATGGACGCTGGGTGACTTGCCGACGCCATCGCACGAAGCTCATCCGTAGGCAGACCCTCAAGCATCGATGTGACCCGTTCGGAGGAACAGGAACAGGCAAAACGAAGTTCCGTCCGCGACCTCTCCTCGAAATCAGAGATCCCCAAGTAATCCGACAATGCCGCCAATGGCGCGGAAGATTCTAGGGCGAAAGGAGCCCCCTCCTGCCGCAACGCCTTTTGCAACTTTTGGAAGAACTGCTGGTTGCCCTCCGGAAGGCGTTCCAGCAGTAGCCCTCGGGCACAGTCGAGATAGGACGGATCGCTTAGATGCACCGAATGACGAACCGCAGTATCCCGCTGCTCAGAGTGCGAATAGTAATGCTCCAGCGCAGAATCAAGGCGAACCGGAGCCGCAATCTGAAGTTGCGACTGGGCCAAAAGAGCCCCAGGAATAGAGCGCATAATGCGAAAAGCCGCCCGCCTACCTAATGTTTCCGTCAGGTCCATTGCCGGATTCGTGTCATACTCTTCCAGCACCTTCTGTTCGACATAGCCCCGAAGCCCTCCCGTCCCGGAGGCTTCCATCAAAAAGCCCTTGATTGGGCCATCGCATTTGAATTGGAAGGTAATAGTCTCCTCTGGTCTGCCAAGGTCTCCGCCCAATAGTGCCGTAGCTGCCAATGCCGCCGCTTGTATCATACTGCTTGCAGGCCCATTTAGGTGCCCATTGGCGAGAATGCGGGCAGGTTCGGCAACATCGACTAGGAGTAGTTTCAGGTGGGTGGAAGGCGAGTAGGCAAGCAGGCGATACCCGCTGGGGTTAGTCATAATCATAACTTTTCGGGTGTGGCGGGAAGGTTTTGAACGGTCTCCAAGAATAGGTCTTTCAGCGTCAATATGTGCTCATGCTGCCGACACAAAGACCAGAGCACGAAGGTCCATTTCTCGCGGAACTTGTACTGTGGTCTCAGGTTCGGATCGAAGGAGTCGAAGTCGTAGGACCGCATTTGGTATTTCCAGAACATTCCGTTCGTCTTGGCGGTAAAACCATCGAAGAAGCATTCGGCTATTTCGGGCAGGGTGAGGTCTGCGTTGTGGCGCAGCCAATAGTCGCGAAGAACGGAGGCGAAGGCGCTGAGATAGAAGGCGTTGGCGCGTTGCTGGTTCTCGGTTGTTTGGGATAGGTCGGGCCAGCCCATAATGCCGCGAATGGAGCAGACGCGGACTGTTTGTGGGAGGACTTTGCCTTTTCGGGCGTCGTAGTTGAACTCGAAAATCTCTTTTCCGACGCCGAACCTGCAACTGCGGTCGCTGGCCGTGTATTTCTTGGCAATCATATTTTGAGCGGCGACCTCTCCCAGTAGCCGGACGACGCCGCGAACGACATCGAGATCTTCACGCGGGGGGGCATCTTGGCCTGCGGTGGGCTGGTGGAGGTAGTAACTTTTAGGTATTCCGTCGAGGGGATATCCGGGGCAGCGTCTGCGGATGAGGAATTGGCGTCTATTGGGGCGTCCGTCGATATCGTTTTCGGGCGTGGCTAGGAAGTATTCGCTGTAGCAGGAGCCGAGTGCGCGGAAGGCATTGGCGCGCGCGAGCATATAGGAGGCGTAACCGGTGTGGGCTGAGGCGAGTTCTTTCTCGATGAGGCTGTAGGGGTAGGGGTGGCGGTTGGTTTTGACAATGATTTCGCGTGTGCCGCCTTCGCCCAGCGGAATCTCCTGGGTGGCCGATCTGATCTCGTAGACATTGAGGTGTTCGATTCGCTCGTCACAGTTGAGCGTCTGGGTGAGGCGGGAGACGATATGGCGCGTACGAAGGTCGATGCCGGGGTGGTATTCGGGGCGTCCGCCGAGGAAGGTGACGCCTGGAAGGGCGGTGCGTCGGTCGTCGAAGGATTGTGTCTCGAATGTGCCTGCGGTGTTGTAGATGTTACCGGTGATATGGCGGTACATGGCAACGGTGAAGGCGTCGCTTTTTTCGTCGGCGTAGTCGGGATTGACGAGTGCGCGGCGGAAGGTTTCGCCGACGGCGGCAAGGCGTTCGGAAAGGGCGGAGAGGGGAATGCGCTTGAGAACGAGGTCTTCCATGATCTGTTCGAGTTCGGGCACGAGGGTTCGGATGGCGTAGCCGTCGGGAAGCCCGAAGAACTCGATTTCGTGATGAGCCTGGTACTTGGGGAATCTCATGTAGGACAGGTGCTGATTGGTTTCAACCCCTACCCAGTAGTGCAACACACCTTTTGCCGTCGCAGGTTGGCACCTTGCGAGGTCGACGACTCGTACGAATTCGCCGTAGGTCAGGAAGTGGACGCCACGGACATTGTAATAGTAATAGATCCCGGAGCCGATGCGCCGGTGGTTGATGGCCAGAACGCCAGCCATCTCGCTTTTCGTCCACGCCAACGGTTTGATGCGCCACTCCTGTCCGAGGCGGCGGTAGTAGTCGAGGGCGCTTTGGGTACGGTCGCAGAAGACGATTTGGTTGAGTGGCACCCCCAGACTGTGAAGCCACTCGTCGACGGCCACAAGGGTTTCGATGGGAACATCGCGCTGGGAGATTTCGATGGT
>JAXFQS010000069.1:0-4917 GCA_034178815.1 Kiritimatiellia bacterium
GAACTCATGGCGCGCCTCGGAATTACCCCACAGCAAACCCTCGACATCACCCCAGAACAGACCGAAACGCCACCCCAACCCTGGAAATGGACAGACGCCAAAATAGCCGCCTGCCCCGCCGGACGCTACATCATCCTCGAAACCCCAGAAGGCCTCGTCCTCGTCGAACCCAAAGCCGCCTACGAACGCATCCTCTACGAACGCCTTAGAGACGAAGAAATCCTCTCCCAGCGCCTCCTCCTGCCCCAGAGCGTCAAACTCCCCCCGCTAGCCGCCGAACGCCTCCGCGCCTTCCTCCCCGACGCCGAGCAAATGGGCTTCGGCCTCGCCGACATGGGCTCTGACACCTTCCTTCTCGACGCCCTCCCCGCCCCGCTCATCGACACCGATCCCCGCGTCCTGCTACCCTGCCTCGCCGAAGACCTCGCCACCCTCACCGGTGCCAAGAGAACCGACCGCTGGCGCGAACTCCTCCTATCCTCGGCCGCCGCCCAAGCCGCCAAAGGCTTCACCAGAAACCTGGATCTGCCCCGCGCGGAAGCCCTCATCCGCCTCCTATCCGAGACGCGAATGCCCTATATCGACCCACGCGGACGCCCCGTGATGATACTCAAAAGCTGGCGCGAACTCGCCCGCATATTTCAGAGAAACAGTTGAAAGGTGCCCTATGGAAAAGCGCAAAATCTGCGTCATCGGCCATCGCAACCCCGACACGGATTCCGTTGTATCCGCCATCGCCTACGCCGAACTCAAAAAGGCCCATGGGTGCAACTGCTCTCCCGCCCGCGGTGGCCGCTTGACGCCCCAGACGGAATATGTTCTTGAGCGCTTCGGGGTGCCTGCGCCCGAGTTCCTTCCCGACCTTCAGCCGAAGGTCCGTCATTACCTCGATTCGGCGCCGCCGGCGACAATCTCCGGCTCCGCTTCGCTCTGGGAAGCGGTTGAGTTGATGGACAGGCAGAATCTCCCGGCGATACCCGTGACGGACGAGCAGGGGCGGTTTCTGGCGATGCTGAACCATTTCTCTCTGTCGCGGGCGATGACGCGCAAGATCAACCCTCGTTGCAAGGCGATTATTCCGACTTCGGTTGATTTGCTGGTCAAGACGCTCAATGCGCAGGCGGTGATCACTTTCGATTCGACGCAGGTGGTCAAGTCGCGCATTTTGGTGGCGGGGTCGAGCCTTGAGAGTTTCAAGGGTCATATCGAGCGGGACATTCCGTCGAATGCTTTGGTGCTCTGCGGGGATCGGCTGGATGTGCTGCGGAGTGCCATTGAGGAGGGGGCTCGGGTGGTGGTTTTGACGGGGCAGACGCCGTTCCCAAGGGAGCTGCGGGGACTTGCCGAGGAGCGGCGGGTGTCGGTGATTATCTCGCCCTACGACACTACTTCGACGGCGTTCCTGATTCTCTATTCGACGCCGTGCCGGCATATGACGGATTCGGATGTGCGGACGGTCTTGCTTGACGATGCGGTGCGGGATATCCGTGGGGCGCTTGCGGCTTCGAAGTCGCGTTGCCTTCCGGTGACGGATTCGGACGGGAAGGTAGTCGGGGTTTTGGCTGAGCGGGACTTGGCGCGGGAGCCGAATATGGACATCATTCTGGTAGACCACAATGAACTGTCGCTGGCGGTCGAGGGGGTGGATCAGTTTCCGATTCTTGAGATTATAGACCATCACAAGTTGGGCAATCCGCCCACGCGCCAGCCCGTGACATTCGTCAACCGGGTGGTGGGGTCGACTTCGACGGTCGTGGCTGGAATGTTCAACGAGCAGCGTGTGGCGCTGACGCCTCAGATTGCGGGATTGCTGTTGTCGGGTATCTTGGCGGACACGCTTTGTCTGCGTTCGGCGACGACGACGGAGGCGGATCGAATCGCGGCGGAGGATTTGGCGGGGTTGCTGAATCTGGATGTCGAGACCTACGGCAAGGAGTTGTTCGCAAACTCCAACCACAAGGGCGACTGGACGGTTCAGGAGATGCTGACCGTCGACGCCAAGAGTTACGACTTCGGCTCCCGCAAGTTTATGGTGGCGCAGATTGAATCCGGCACGACCGACGACTTGATCAAGCGTCACGAGGAGATTCTCAAGGGGCTTGAGGAGAACTGCCGCGCCCGCAACCTAGTCTTCTCGGCGCTGATGATTACCGACATCAACTGGCTCAACTCCATCCTCCTGATCGCGGGCGACACGAAGTTCATCTCCCGCATCCAGTTCCCCAAACGCTTCGACAGAACCTTCTTCTGCCGCGGCATCCTCTCGCGCAAGAAACAGCTCCTCCCCCTGCTGATGGAGCAACTCGAAGAACTCTACGGCAAAGTCTAGCCGAACCGCACCTTTCCCAGCCGCCACAGCGGAGGATTCCCGCCTACTTCCGTCTCCGAAAGCAACCTATCTTGCCAGGCCTTTACTTGGCAGGAAAGAGAGGCATTCGCGTGTACCCGCAGAATCGCCGCCAACGCCCCCGCCGCATACGACAGCGCCATCCATCCCGCCACATCTCCACCGCACTGACGCTCCTGGCTGAGGCAATACGCCTGCGCCGCTCGCTCCATCTTCCCCCTCCGTCCGCTTTCGCATACCCCTACTCGCCCGTCCTCGAAACATCCACCCGAAAAGCCTCCGCAATCCCCCTCAAGGGTGCAATCCGTGTTCCAGTAATGCGGCCGCCCGCGCTCCCCATTCTCGCCCCAGATCTCGTCCCGGGCGCACGGTGCCATCACCCCGTCGAATGCCCTTCCGCGGTGCACTTCCAACCCGCACATCCGGGCCACTGCCGCGCACCCGTTGGCGTCGATGACGCGTGTTTCGCGGGGGCGTGCCAAGGTGTGTCCGAGGCCGTAGCGGCGGATGGTGTCGGGACGGAGGGCTTCGGCGCAGAGACTCCAAGGGGTGGTCGCGAGGGAGAGGGCAAGTCCGCTTGTGATGAAGTCACGCCGATTTATTGTGCGGGTGGAATTGGTTTGCAGGATCGGGGGGAATTGGTAGGCAGGAACGGGCGGGAATGTCGGGCAGGGGCGCGGGTTGTTTGAGCGGGCCGGTGGCGAACAGGGGAAGGCGCGTTTCGGTCTCTGGGGCGAGGCTGAAGAGGGCGAAACCTTGCAGACCGGCGGCGCGGGCGGCGGATGGTGTCGGGGGGGAGGGATTCGGCTCAGAGACTCCAAGGGGTGGTTGCGAGGGAGAGGGCAAGTTCACTTGTGATGAAGTCGCGCCGATTTATTGTGCGGGTGGAATTGGTGGGCAGGATTGGGGGGCGTTGGTAGGTAGAATCGGGGGCGGGAGGTTGGTAGGCTCGGGGGGGATTGGTAGGCAGGAACGGGCGGGAATGTCGGGCAGGGGCGCGGGGCGTTTGAGCGGGCCGGTGGCGAACAGGGGAAGGCGCGTTTCGGTCTCCGGGGCGAGGCTGAAGAGGGCAAAACCTTGCAGGCCGGCGGCGCGGGCGGCGGCTATCTGGCGGGCGGCGCGGAGGGTTGCCCCGCGGGGATTGGCGCCGGATGAGTTGAGCCCGATGCCGGGAATGAGGGGCGTGCCGAACGCGTAGGTCTTCTGCCGGTTGACGAGCGCGGCGAAGGTCGCCGGATGGTCGCAATAGTCCATCGGACAGGCAAAGTCGAGCAACCCTTCCTGGCACCACTCGTCCCACGCTTGCGCGAGGGATCGGGCGGCAGAGACGGGCGACTCGAAGACCGCCGCAGAGAGTTGAACCGAGGGATGTTGTTGGCGCAGACGCGTCGAGACCTCGCGCACGAATCGAGTGATGAGGTTGGCTCGGCGGGTGCGAAAAGTATCCGTTCCAAGATCCACCCCCAAGGCTTCCCGGCAGTGCGCGCAGGAACAGGTTTCGGACGACGGGAAGCGTATGTAATCGAGGTGGATGCCCGCGGGTTTGAGCGCGGCGATGGCAAGGATTTGGTCGAGTTCACTGGCGAAATTGGTGGGATTGCTGGGGCAGAGCCAAGGCAGTTCATTCCCCTTGAAGTCCCGCATCAAACGCCCCTCCCGGGCCGCCTGACGCCTAACCTCACTGCCCTTTCCACCCCAAGTGTGCCAGCAGACCTTCCATATATGCAGCGCCAATCCGTTGGTTCGACAGGCCTCGGAGATGGATTGGAAATGCTCCAGCCGGTGCCAACCTCCCCAGGCCAGATTGACGATAAGCGTGTTGAATCCGGATAGGCGCAGAAGGGTCGCGGTCTCGCCCCACTCTTTGCCCGGAAGCCCGATTGGATTGTGGCACCAGGCTGCGCGCATTTCGGGGCGGTTGGCGGGGCGGATTGAGGCGATTTCGTGGGCTTCCCGGAGGCGTTCGGATTGGTTCCTCAAGGTGGCTTGGTGGATAGGTTTTGAGAGGATTGGTGCGAGGCGCAGGATGTCGTTGGTGTCCAGGGGGCGGCGCATGCCGTTGGCTTGTGCGCAGTCGATTATGGGTATGCCGCGGGTGCGGGCGGCGGCAAGGAAGGTGTCGCGTCGGTGGTTTTTCGGGAGGCCGCGTGGTAGGAGGATGAGGGGGGCGTTGGGGCTTTGGTCGAGGTCGGTGTCGTGCAAGGCGAGGAGGCGGAGGCCGAGTTGGTCGGCTTCGTTTGATAGGCGGCGGATGTCGGAGAGGATGGTTGGATTGGCGTCGCCTGCAAGGGCGATTGCGTGGGGCGGGTGGTGTTCGATGTGGAGGTTTCGTATGCTCCAGCCGTCGGTGTCGGGTATTGCGCGCCAGCCGGAGAGGCGGATGCGGTCGACTTGGCTCCAGGCGTTTGGACGGCCTTCGGAGGTGGCGGTGGCGAGTGGGAGTCGAATGGTGCACCAGGTGCCGGTGGTGGCTGGGGTGAAGGGGATGTGGTACCAGCCGGCGCCGCTTTTGAGGTAGAGGGAGAAGCGGGTGAAGTGGGCGAGGTTGGTCACGAGGCAGTCGAAGGCAA
>JAXFQS010000103.1:0-2725 GCA_034178815.1 Kiritimatiellia bacterium
CCATCAAGTCAGCCGTCTGGGCTTCGGCAACCGAAAGGTTAGTCAAGAAACCATTGACAATCGAGTCAACTGAGGCAGTCGTAATATCCTCAATCTTGACCCCCTTCGCAGTAGCCCAGGTGTTGAATGCATCGCCTTGAGTACCAATCGCAGTATCCAAGGTCTTGGACGCTTCGGCGGAGAGTTGGGTTTCAGGGATATTACCGATATCACCGGCGGAGACAACCTCGGAGACAGCCTTGAAGGCAACGGTCACAACGCCATCTGCTTCGAAGGCTT
Organism: Kiritimatiellia bacterium; assembly: GCA_034178815.1. Classification (GTDB taxonomy): domain Bacteria; phylum Verrucomicrobiota; class Kiritimatiellia; order RFP12; family DVOR01; genus JAXFQS01. Next base: position 280 of record JAXFQS010000103.1, read on the forward strand.
CAGGGGTTGTGAAGGTATAACCGTTAACCACGATACCAGTCAGATCCGAAATCGACTGAAGGATATAACCACTGGCAGGAGTAACCGTATAGGTGGTGCTGGCGGCAAGAGCCGCTCCAGATGCAACCACTTTACCTTCGGGGTCGGTGACGGTTCCATTGGCGACCGCGAGGGTATAGGTGTGGACGGCAGGTGTCACGCCTCCGACATCAACCGTTGCCAAGGTGAGGTTGGCAACATAGTCGCTGGTGCCCTGGAAGAGCACGCCCTCAACGGTTTCTTTCGTGCCTAGGCATTGCTCCTCATTCCCAAGGAAACGGGGAGCGAGAGCCCAAGAGCCGACAGAGTCTTCGACGAGAAGCAATCCTGCATCTGAGGAGGCGGTCGGGGCAAAGCCTTTGAGATTGCCATCGGCATCCGCCCAGACATAGTCCGCTTTACCATCAACCACGACGGAGAAGAGTTGGACAGCCTCACCCCCCAATCCTGAATAGTAGTCCCCCAGAGGCAAGGATTGCACGCGAACGGCAACCGTATTGGTAGAACCGGTTGCGGGGATGGTCACGAACTTGGAGTTTGTCTGGTCGTAGAGGTAGAGGATTTCGCCTGCGGCGAACTCGTTCATAGATGTCGAGGTTTCGCTATACGGGGTCATCTTACCGCCGACGACTGCGGCGATGCGGGCTTGGCTCTCGTCTGTGGTATCAACGACTGCGAAGACGGCTGCTTTGGGGCGGCTCATCTGGATGGCGGGGACATCGACGCTGGAGAGATCGGACATGACCGACATGGCGACATCGACTTTGAATTCGATGGCTTTCCCATCAGCAACGGAGGGAACAGCATAACTTTCCGTGGTTTTCAGACCGACATAGCCGCCAGAGGTTTCGAGTTTAATGTGGTTTGCGGTCTCGCCAACGACGACCTCGGATGCATCGGCGAGGTCTTCCTCCGCTGTGTTGCGGTAGGTGACGGCATCTTTGAAGAACCAGGTGATATCAGCGAGCGTCAAGGTGGGGGTAAAGAACCAACCGTTGGCGGTGGTGGTGTCGAGTCCGTTGAAGACGACCCGTTGCAAAAGAGTCGACTCGGAGGAGGATGCGAGGGTCAGGTCGCTCGGGCCTCCGTCCAAGGTCAGCGTGGTGGCTGCGGTGGCGGAGAAACCTGCGCAGAGCGCCGCGGCGGCGGCAAACATCTGGCCGAATTTCATGAAACTCTCCTTGTGTGGTAGAGACAGCTTGAAGTCGGCTCGGGACAGGCCAATCCGGACACTCATCCGGCAGACTGCGCGGAGCCTAGTTATTTTCGATAATGCAAGTATACACGAAGGAGCCTGTTCTGGCAAGCCAAAAGTTGCGGCGGGGGCGAAGAAAAGTGAGGCGGGCGGGGGCGGCAACGGTCGAGGGGGGGAGAAGGCGCGGCGCGGGGTGGAAAGTAGGCACCTTTGGGGGCTGCGGGTGGCAAGGATTTTCCCCCGCGGGCGGGCACCCTTTGGGGGAGCAGGTGGCAACCTGTGGGAGGCAGACCAAGGCACGAACCGCACGGATTTGGAGCGGGAAACGGGAGCCGCGGCTACGAAAGGAAGTCGTGGCAGAGGTAGACGCGGTGGCGCGGGGTGCAGTAAGTCTCGATGAAGGCGCGGCTTTCGACGGGGTTCTGTGTGGTGGGCGTCGGCAAGCGGCGCGAGAGATTCAGCCGCGAGTAGACCGCATCCCCGGCGATGACGGCAATTTTGCCCCGCTCGCAGTCGGGGGCGAGGAGCACCGACGAGCCCCGCGTATGCCCCCCGACGCGCACCATCCGAAGGCGCCCGCCGAAGAGTTCGAGCCCCTCCCGGAAAGTCGTCACCTGCCGCCCCTCCAGGAGCCTCCCGGCCGCGCGCGCCTCATCCTCCTGAATATAGACCCGCGCCCGCGGAAACGAACCAATAGCCCCGATGTGATCCTCGTGCGCGTGCGAAATCAGACAAGCCTCAATCGCCGCCGGTTCGACCCCCAGACGCCGCAGCGCCTCAACCGGCCGGACAAAATCCACCGCCTCCCGCCCCTCCAGCACAAAACGGTCGCACCCGACATCCGCCAGCAGCAACCGCCGCCCCACCTGCAACAGATGAAACCCCAACACAATCGGAAACCGCTCCTCCCCACTCCCGCCCGGCAGAATCCAACTCATCGGCAAATCGAACCGCCCGTAGCCCACCGGTACAATCCGAACCGCTTCCCCCGCCGCCCCCAAACAGCCCCCCAACACCACCCCAGCCGCCATCAGACCGCAAAACCCCAGCCGATTACACTCCCCACCGCGCCCCACCGCCCGACCGACCCCCTCACACCTCGCACTCGCCATTTCCAAACCTCCAGCCATCGACCCAGACCAGCCAACCACCCCGCACACAACCTAACCACGAACGCCCCCCGCCCCGGCCCCGCCCCCCCCCCCCCCCCCC
>JAXFQS010000137.1:0-3281 GCA_034178815.1 Kiritimatiellia bacterium
GCCTCTCCATTCTGGGGCATCCCGCCGGTTCAATTGAGGTCAAGCGTGCGATTGGTTTTCTGCCTGAACTTTCCGCATTACACTCCTTCCTGACCCCCCGTCAGACGCTCGATTTCTACGGCTCTCTCTTTGGTCTCAAGCGTGCCGAACGAACCCTCCGGACGGAGCAACTGCTGGATATGGTGCGCCTGACGGCTGTTGCAGACCGTCCCATTTCGGGCTTTTCCAAGGGGATGGTTCGCCGCGTGGGATTGGCTCAGGCGCTGGTCAACGCGCCCTCCCTGTTGCTACTCGACGAGCCAACCTCTGGGCTCGATCCGGAGGCCTGTCGCGAGATGAAGGATTTGCTACTGGCGCTGAAAGGCGCTGGGGTCACGGTGTTAATGACTTCCCATATGCTGGGGGATGTCGAAGAGGTCTGCGACGAAGTCATGGTGATGAGCCGCGGGCGGGCAGTCGCCCGCGGCCCGGTTGGCGACCTTTTACGCTGTGACGATGCCGTTCGCTTCATCGTTGATGGAGTATCGCCGAGCGAGGCGGGGCGGGCTTGCCAGACCCTTTCTCAGGCTTTAGGGCGGCCTGTTCGCACCGACTCTCCGACTCTTTCGCTTGAGGCTTTTTTCCTTAAGACGATTCGCTCGGACGAGGTGCCTTTCAAGCCTGCTCCGTTTCTGCTTGAACCTCGCCGATGAAGGCCTTTCGCATTGCCTTGATGGTTTTTCGCACGGCCGTGCGTACGCCGGCTTGCTACTTTGTCGCACTCCTGATTCCGCTGTCCGTCGGATTGTTGGCGTGTGCGCTTTCGGGGGAGGGGAGTAGTACATCGGCGGGAATGGTGCTTTCTTGGTCGCTACTGTTGGGATGGGCGCTGCTTGCCGCCTCGGGGATGCTGCTTGGGGCCAACCTGATAGGGGGGGAGTTCGCCAGCGGACGCTTCCGAACGCTTAAGTGTCAACCTGTCCGAGCCTTCGATTGGCTCTTCGGCGCGTGGGGCGGGCTGGCGGGAGTTGGGGGAGGGGTGGCGCTTGTGTTGACTTTGACGCTTGCGTTTGCCGCAGGCGTGCGCGGCGGGAAGGAGTTCTGGACGCGCCCGGGCAATTGCGTTTCGGAGTCTCGCACACTCGCCCCCCGTCCGGAGCTGATTGCGCCGGGGGAATCCAACACCTATCACTTTGGGGCGCGAGGCCGCGGTTGGAGCCTGCGGGTTGCATTCAGTCCCCTGGGCGGTTGGCACGATACGGTCGCATTGGTGGCAACCTCTGGAGGGGAAAGGTGCCAAGCCACGGCTGGTTCTGGTGACAACCTTTTGGTTCCATTGGTTGATTGCAATGGGAGCGTGACCCTGACCAACCGCGAGACCCGACCTTTTGCCGCGCTCTACTACAACCTCTCCGTCCCCGTCGCCCTTGTCCGCCCGGGAATGCCCTTCGTGGTTAACCTCGCGAATCTCTGGCTTGTGAGTACAGCGCTTTTCGCCCTTTGGGCTGCAATCGGGACTTTGTCGGCAACCCTCTTCTCCAGACCAGTCGCCATTTTCATCGGCTGTATCGTTGCCCTGTTGCCTCTCATCGCGTCCGAGCCGACCACGCCGATGCCGACATCTTTGGGGCATCTTCCGGGATGGCTGATTGCTCAGGGTATCGCTTGGATTGGATGCCCGTTCGCGCAACTGCAGGCTTCGGACGCATTAGCCCGAGGCGACCTGTTGAACCCCTCGCGAACACTCCTCGTCGCGGCAGTATATGGCGTAATCATCCCCTTGATTCTGCTGGGATTGGGCGCTCCCGCATTTCGTCGCCGCGAGCAGTAGTCGGGTGCGCTGGGGGGCAAGCCTGCCTTCCGGCGAGAAGCAACTCGGCGTGATTGGCATAGCCTCGGCGCAGATTCCTAGCGTAGGGCTTAAGCGTGCCGCGCCCGGGAACATCCTTGTCGACAAGAAGGAAAAGCGCTCGTGCCAGTCATCACGCCCTCAGACAATCGTTTCGTTCCTGAGCGCCCACCCCCAAGTTGAAGTCAGCCTAAACATCGTAGCCATTGCCCCAGGGCTTCGTGTTCGGTTTCAGCGTGACATCGACCTCAGCAACCAGGCAAGCGGCCCCGATCCGCCTCTCTCTCCGATTGGTTCCGCAATGGTCTTCCCCGGGAACGAAAAGTTGCCCTGCAACCTAATGGTTTCGCGCGGGATAATCCCCAAGGCACCCAACAGCCCTTCCTGTGCCGCCATATCCATCTCTTGCCAGCTTTTCGATTGCGAGGCATTCTGCCGATTGCTCCTAGCTGTGGTTGATTTATACCGCCCGCTATCCACTTCTGATTGCAATTCTCAGCATTTTATGATAGAGTAAACCCGAAATCTACGGCGGAGCGTAGCGCAGTCTGGTAGCGCATCAGCTTTGGGAGCTGACTGTCGGGGGTTCAAATCCCTCCGCTCCGACCATTTTCAAACGGTACTAAGAGAATCTCTCCTTATTGCCGTGTAATACGAACCCCAGAAAATCCCAAGTAATTTGGTTTTTTCGCTTTTCAGGGGTTCCCCGCCGGATCTGTTTTCGGCGGGAGAGATACAAAATCACTCCCCGATTCTCCGCCTCGCCCGAAATTCTCTTTGCGTATGTTGTAGGACTTTATCGAGAGAGCCGTGTGCAGGGCAACACACATGAAAAGCGTAAAAACCGCCTACCACTACAACCTATGCGGCAATAAGCATATGCAGGAACCCGAAGGAGCCTGCACATGACAAACTCTCCCGCACCGACGATAGCCGCCCTCGCCCTGGATAACGCAAGGCTTTTGTCTGTAAATTCGCACTATCATGTGAGGCTGAACGGGGGTGGATTCTGGGGTATCTTGGAAAGCGTTGTCCGCCTGTGGTGGTTTGCGACATCAAGCGCTTTTTCAAGTTGCCCCAAGGGAATGTTCAAGATGGTCTAGGTGTTCCTTTGCATCTGCTTTATTTGGGGCGGAAACACCCCTTGAAGGGGCTGGATGTTTTGCAGGTCGCGTTGGAACAGTTGCAAGGTGTCGTTCCGTTTGAGTTCAGAGCGGTTAGCAATGCCTTTGGCGAGGAGAAGGAGAAGGTGTGGGCGTGGTGCGATGTGCTGGTGCTACCGACGCTGTCGGAGAACTTTGGACTAGTGGTGGCGGAGGCTCTTGAGCGTGGTAAGCGGGTGATTACCACGGATGGGGCGCCTGCTTGGGGGAATGGGAACAGTTATGGAGGCCGGTTGACCTATCTTCGTGGGTATCGTGAGGGCTCGCCTGCAGAGCGGGTGGCTCTGCTG
>JAXFQS010000133.1:0-2047 GCA_034178815.1 Kiritimatiellia bacterium
CGTCACCGAAAGCGGCTTCGCAAGCGATATCGGCTACGAAAAGTTCTGGAACATCAAATGCCGATGCTCAGGGCTCAAGCCCCACGCTGTCGTGCTGGTCGCCACAATCCGAGCCTTGAAACTCCATGGTGGTGGACCTGCGGTCAAGCCCGGAGCACCGCTGGATGCCGCCTATACAAGCGAAAACCTGCCCCTGCTGGCCAAAGGTTGCGACAACCTCCGCGCCCATATCGATATCATTAAGCGCAGCGGCATCAAGCCAATCGTCTGCCTAAACGCCTTCTACACCGACACACCCGCCGAATGCGATCTCGTGCGGCAAATAGCCCGGGAGGAAGGCTGCCGTTTCGCCCGTTCCGACCATTGGCTCAAGGGAGGAGAAGGCTCCGTCGAGTTGGCCGAGGAGGTTGTCGCAGCCTGCGAAGAGCCGAATGACTTCCATTTTCTCTCGCCGCAAGATGCCCCGCTGGGCACCCGTATCGAGGCCATCGTGACGCAAGTTTACGGGGGCGAAGGGGTCGATTATTCACCCGAGGCGAAGGGCAAACTTGCGGCTCTTGAGGCTGATTCCGACACGGACAAACTCTCTGTTTGCATGGCCAAAACGCAATATTCGCTTTCACACGATCCTTTAAAGACGGGGCGACCGAAGGGGTGGCGTCTTCCGGTCCGTGACATTCTCCTCTACAAGGGGGCGGGGTTGGTTGTCCCTGTCGCGGGAGATATCAAACTCTTGCCCGGAACGGGCTCGCGTCCGGCCTTCCGTCGCATTGATGTCGACACTTCGACGGGCAGAGTATCCGGCCTTTTCTGAATGGCAGCCGTGACTCTTTACGGGCGCATCCGGTTTCTGCTGGGGCATGACGCGCCTGCGTCCGTCCAGTTCGTCAAATACGCCGTCTGCGGTCTCTTGGCCACGGGTGTGCATGTGGTTTGCTACTTTCTGCTTGGTTGGTACCTGTTGCCGTGTCTTGAGCAAAGCGACCCGCTGGTGCGGCTCTTTGGTCTCGATGCGCCGGCAATGAATCAGGCGGTGCGTGCGCGCCATGCGGTGCTCTGCAACATTCCCACCTTTCTGCTTTCGAATGCGGTGGCGTACCTGCTCAACATACTCTGCGTGTTCCGGAGCGGTCGGCACAGCCGGGTCAAAGAGATTGCGGGGTTCTACGCCACGGCGCTGGTAAGTCTGGTCGTCGGAACTGGCTTGCAGTGGCTGTTGGTGCGATACGCCAATGTGGCGACTTCGCTGGCGTTCGGGGTGAACATTCTGGTCTCCCTGGCCATCAATTTTCTTGTTCGAAAGTTCTGGATTTTCCGGTGAAAATAGCCTTTATCGGCACGGGGCTAATGGGATTGCCCATGGCCATGAATCTGATCCGGGCGGGGCACGAACTTGCCGTACACAATCGGACACCCGAGAAGGCTCGACCGTTGCTCGCGGCCGGAGCGGTTTGGTCTGACACTCCCGCCGAAGCGGCGCGCGGGGCTGAGGTTGTCTGCACGATGTTGGGGCTTCCCTCCGATGTGGAGGAGGTCTATTTCGGGCAACTTCTGCCGTCGCACACTGAAAGCCGCCGCTATATTGACTTTACGACATCATCCCCCGAACTTGCCCGACGCATCGCCCAAAAACTGCCTGCGCTCGACTCTCCTGTCACGGGCGGCGACACCGGTGCGAAGGCCGGGATACTCTCCGCATTGGTCGGAGGTGACGCGGCTCTACTGGACACCCTCCGCCCGCTCTACGAGCCCATCGCCCGAAGCGTCACCTACTTCGGCCCGCCCGGCTCGGGTCAGCACGCCAAGGCCGCCAACCAAATCGCCATCGCCGGAGCCCTCCAGGGCACAGCCGAAGCCATTGCCTACGCCCAGGCCGCCGGGCTCGACCCTTCCGTTCTCCTCAAAGCCATAGCACACGGAGCCGCGGGTAGTTGGCAACTTGAACATATGGGGGCGAAAATGATTCGCCGCGATTGGCGCCCGGGCTTCAAAATCCGCCACCTGCAGAAAGACCTCCGGCTCGCGCTCGACGCCGCCCGAGAAAGGA
>JAXFQS010000093.1:0-4040 GCA_034178815.1 Kiritimatiellia bacterium
TCGCCGTACACGACCTGCCCCTCCAGACGGAAGTCTACAACTTCTCGGGAACCGACGCTAAAGCCTTTCCCCCTGCCCTCATTCTCCCACTGCTGATCCCCACCAAGGGCAACCATTCCCCCAGCGAAACCGCCGACTGGCGCGACATCCTCACGCTACAGACTGCGCTCGAAACACTCATCCCCGAACTCTTCGGATTCGCCCCGGCTTAAACCACCCTAACTCGCCCGCAAGCAACCAACTCGCAGAACGGTTGCCGTCCGACCCCCGAAGTGGCGTCACGAACCTCTCGATTGCAGCAGTGGCGACCTCGTCAAACGGCAGGTACAAGCCACTCCACCAAACACCTTGCAACCTTCTTCCCCGCCTCGGCGACACCTTACGGAACGCCCCCTTCCCACCGTTCCGGCCTATCTTTTGTTTTGACTTCACGGGCCGAATATGAGATAATGGAGGTGGATTTTGACAATTCGGCAGGGAACGACCATGAAACGCAACTGGACTCGCAGAGCTTGGCTTGAGAAGATGGGTGTCGGTAGCATCGCCTTCGGGGCTACCCTCGGAGCGCGTGCCGACCTGTCGCACGATGGCGATCCCGATGACGGATGGTTCGGACCGAATATCGAGAAGATCAAGCCATCCCTTATTGACGGTCCCTCGCCCACATTCGCCAACGGAAAAGTCCTCCAGCCTGCCCGCGAACTCCCCATCTTCCATACCGCCGATGTAGTAGTAGTAGGCGGCGGTCCCGCAGGCTTTGCTGCAGCAGTCGCCGCCGGACGCGCTGGCGCAAAAGTGGCCCTAGTCGAACGCTACGGCAGCATGGGTGGACTCTTCTCAAACGGCTTGGTCTTAGCCGTCATCGGAACCGCCGAAAAGCGAGACGGGGACTACCACCTTGTCACCAAAGGCATCTGCGAAGAGTTTATGAACCGGGCCGTCAATATGGACAAGTGGGCCTCGACACCACTTGGAAATCCCTCCGCAGGTGGCAAGTACCAGCCTGTCATCGACCCTGAGGCGGCCAAGGTTCTAATGGACCAGATGGCTCTTGAGGCGCATGTCGAAATCTTCTACCACTGCTGGGGAGTCGATGTTATCCAGGCTGGGCAAACTGTTCAGGGCATTGTCTTCGAGAGCAAAGAGGGTCGCCAAGCAATTCTCGCCAAACAAATCATCGACACCACCGGCGACGGCGACCTCTTTTTCTCCGCAGGAGCCACTTACACCCAGATTACTCATGCCCTTGGATTCGTCTACCGCATTGGCAACTACGACAGAACCGACCGCGCGAAGATTCCCCAAGGGAACTACCTCAACTTTGGTACGGTCGAACCTATCCCCGCCGCCCGTTGGCTCAACTGTCTCGGCCGAAAGGGTAATGGTCTCAAGGTCCGGGACTTGACCAACGCCGAAATAACTCATCGCCGCGATGCTTGGAAATATGTTAGCCGCATGCGTGCCACGCCTGGGTGCGAGCAGACCTTTCTGATGCACACGGCCTCCCAACTTGGCGTGCGCGCCACGCGTCTTCTCGAAGGCGAGGTCACGCTCACGAGGAAGGATGCCTTGGCTGCGCGCCAATGGAACGATTCTATCGGTATGTCGGGCGACGACAGTTACCGCCGCCCCGCATTCCAGATTCCGTATCGTGCCCTGCTCCCCAAGCAAATCGATAATCTTCTCGTCGCAGGCCGTTGCATCAGTTGCACCTCCGATCTTATCGACCGACTCCGCCTCATCCCGGTCTGCATGGTCACTGGCCAAGCCGCAGGAACCGCCGCAGCCCTAGCCGCCAAGGCGGGCACGACTCCGAGAGCAGTTCCGGTCGAAGAACTCCGCAAACGCCTCCAGTCCGATGGCGTCCGACTTGCCTAGTCCAGCCCCCGATTCGCCCCAGAGAAAACGCAGGATGCGCATCCACTCCGGTTTGCGCATCCTCTCGCGTCTCGTCATTCTTGTACTGGCGCTCTCGGGCATTCTCCCGCTTGCCAGGTTCAGCCCGCTGGCCCTGACTGCGGGGCAGGTCTGGCCTTGGCTCTTATTGCCGATTGGGCTCCTTGCGATTCTACCTTTCCGCCCCCGTCTTTTCTGCCGGTGGATCTGTCCGGTAGGGCTTCTGCTCCGGATTCGCAAGACGGGAACGCCGCCCCTTGCCAAACTGCCCCGACTTCCTCTGCTACCCATCTGCCTCGGTGCCACGCTTGCAGGCTACACGCTCTATGGTCTTTGCGAGCCCAGTTCTTTGTTGGCAAGTTTCACACTCTCTGGTTGCAATGAATGCACCCCGATGGTGCTTTGCCGTCGCCTGCCTTCATTACTTGCTCGCAATCTCCTTCCGGCATTGGTTCTGCTCAGTCTCCTGCTCCCCGGGGTCTGGTGTGCAAAGGTCTGCCCGCTTGGGGCACTGCAAGACTGGCTATCCCGTTTGCGCCAATCGCCGAAGTCTGCGATACCTGGACGCCGCGCCTTTCTCTTCTGCGGGGCGGGGGCGGCGACTGCCTATGTTCTGCGCCAGCGAACGGCACCGGCGCTTCGGCCTCCTATGGCGTCACGAGACTTTCTGCGGCGTTGCATCCGGTGCGGTGCGTGCGCACAAGTCTGTCCCACCCGTATCATCCATTTTCCTGCGGGCGGTCTATTGGCCCCGGAGATTCGCTTCGGCGAACAGGCCTGTTCCCCCGATTGCATTGCCTGCACGAACGCGTGCCCAACGGGTGCGCTCAAGGCAGTGGCCTCGCCCGCGGAGAAGAAGCAGATGCGCATTGGGATTGCCGTGGTCGACCAGGACAGATGCCGCCAATCCCGCGGCAGAGAATGCGGCATTTGCGCCAATGTCTGTCCCCATCGTGCGCTTGATTCGCTGTGGGACGGCGAACGGATGCGCTCGATTATACGAGTCCATCCGGAGCGTTGCACCGGGTGCGGCATCTGCCGTTCCCACTGTCCGACGCCTACCCCCAGCATCGATGTGCGCCCGCTTGCGATTTGACCGGATTGGTATCACCCCCACCCCCGAAAGGTTCTATGGAAACGCTTTGGACAACTGACGATTTGCGACGCCTCAAAAAGACGCACGACACCTTTGTGGGTATCGATTCCGACGGTTGCGTCTTTGACACGATGAGCGTCAAGCAGAAGGAGTTTTTCCACCCCCTGATTATCGAATACTGGGGGCTTCAGGCGGGCGAGAAACCATTGCGCGCCTGCGCCGAATTCGTCAATCTCTATTCCCGCAACCGGGGGGTCAACCGATTTCCCGCCCTATTCCAGACATTCGAACTCTACAACAGCCATCCCGAGGTCGTCTCGAAGGGGTTGCCGCAAGTCGAAACAGGCCCACTGAAGGGCTATGTGGAGTCCGGTCTGGCGTTGGGAAACCCCTCGCTCAAGGAGTATGTCGCGGGCCATCCGAACGAACCGGAACTGGTGCGTCTGCTCAACTGGAGCCTGGCGGTCAATGACGCGATCGACGCACGGATGAAGCCTGTCCCGCCCTATCGTTGGGCGCTTAAAGCGCTTGAATTGATACACTCCAACAGCGATTCGATCGTGGTTTCCCAAACCCCGGAATGTGCCTTGGCGAAGGAGTGGAAGTTGCACGGAATCGATCGCTTCGTCTGCCTAATCGCGGGACAGGAACTTGGTACTAAGGTGCAGCATCTCCAACTCGCCACACAGGGGCGTTTCGAGGCACCCCACGCGTTAATGGTTGGCGATGCGCTGGGCGATCTCAAGGCCGCGCGCCAGGCCGGAACGCTCTTTTATCCGATTGTTCCCGGGCACGAGGAGGAGTCTTGGCAACGCTTTTGCGAGGAGGCCTATCCTCGGTTCCTCGAAGGCCGTTACGCGGGCACCTATGCCGAGCAACTGGTGCAGGATTTCGAGAACTGCCTACCAGCGACTCCCTCTTGGCAGGAGCAATAAAGCCCCCACCGCCAGTCGTAGCCGCGACCCCATTCATTCACACCCATCCGCACGCCAAACTGCCCCATGCGACACCATCAGGTTGAAGCTTTCGAGAGCCGCTTGAGCCAACT
>JAXFQS010000099.1:0-8916 GCA_034178815.1 Kiritimatiellia bacterium
GGGGATAAAATGTCGGCTGGTTGGGTGCACTTCGCCCCCGTGAAACAGGAAGGTTTAGTATGGCTGGTTGGATGCGTTTAGGAGTGGCTGTCGCGCTGGCGGCAGGCCTGTCGGGATGGTCGTTCGGCGTGGAGACGCTGACGGCAGTTGCGTCGGACGAGGCAATGGGGTCGGTCGCGATCGAAGTCGGCGAAGCAGAGCCGGATGGAGACTTCAAGGTTTCGGCGACCGCCGCGGAAGGCTATGCTTTTACGCGTTGGGAGGGAGATGTGCCGCTGACCTACGCGTTCGACAATCCGCTCAAACTGCGGGCGAACCGGTCGCGCACCATTACCGCGGTCTTCAGGAAGGCGCTCTACGCCTCGCCTGATGGCACGGCCGAGGCCGCTGGATCTCGCGAGGAGCCGGTCTCGATTGAGGAGGCCTTCGCGCGCGCCAATGCCGAGGAAAGCGCCTATGGCGCGGTCGTGCTCCTCGACGGCACCTACCCCGCCTTCACCGGCGCGCTCACCGTCGGGGCGTGGACGCTCACGAGCGAAAGCGGCGACCCGACCAAGGTGATTCTCACGAGCGCGGGTGCCAATAACACGGCGAAAAGCCTCCAGACTACCTCTCGCGATGGTGCCATCGTCGGGGTCACCATCAAAAAGGGCGTCCGGGCTCTCGGCGGCATTGTCGCCAACTGCATCTGCACGGGGGGAACTGCCGCCTATATGACTGGCGGCGGGATCCATAGCGTCAATGGAGCCGTGCTCAAATGCACCCTCACGGGCAACTCCGCCGCGTACGAGTTCAACGGCGTTGCCCTCTACCAGAGTGGCGCCAATGCCTTCGCAGACTCCTGCGTCATCACGAACAACAACGGCTACTTCAGAGGCGCGGAAGGTATCCTCTATCTCGCGGGCGGAACCGTCCGCAACTGTCTCATCTCCGGCAACAGCGGAAGCGTAAGCGGCGGGGGCCTCCGCGTGCTGGGCGTTGCGATGACCGGGGGTACGCTTGAGAACTGCACCATCGTCAAAAACAGCTTCGTCGATGGCTTCTATGCCGGGCTTCGCGCGACTGGCGGGACGGTTCGCAATTGCCTCGTGGCTGACAATATGCCGGGCACCAATCTCGAACTTGCTAGCGCAGTCGTCCAGGAAGTAGTGTCAACCGACGGGAGCCTCAACTACGAGGGAGCCGTCCCCGCGATTACCACTTCGAACGAGGGTTTCGATGGCGGCGTCGCGGCCGATTGGATGGAAGAGTCGTATGACCTGGCAGGCAATCGCAGGCTCTGCGGGACGGTCGACGCCGGGTGCGTCGAGTTGCAGTACGGGGGCGACGGTCTGGCCGATTTCTCGGTCTTGGGGTCGTATACCGCCGAGACGCTGTGCAGGGATACGACCGTGCAGCTCAAGGGCGAGAGTTCCTTCAAAAGCAAGGATGTCGCCTATGCCTGGTATATCGACGGAGCGGGCACGGCGGCGTTCGAGGGCGAGTCGGTTTCCCTTGTTGTTCCCGACCGGGAGGGTACCTTGACCATCCGTCTGGTGGCGACTTTGGATGAGCGGCAGTGCGAGATTGAAAAGTGTTTCAGGCTCGTTAAGAAAATCTACCTGTCGGCGACGAATGCGAACGCGGCGGAGCCCTATGATACGCCCGAGACGGCGGCTACGAACCTCTCCGTGGCGGTGGCTTTCGCCGAGCCGGGGCAAGCGATTGTGGTGCTTGACGGGGCTTATACGGCGGGGAAGAACGGGTTGGTTGCCACGATTGCGAAGCCGATTACCGTCGAGAGCGCGTCGGGGGACTATTCTACGGTTGTTTTCAACCTTGAAAAGACGACTTCGGGTTGTCTGAAGCTGAACCACAGGAATGCCGTGCTGCGGGGCATTTGCCTGAAAAATGGCTATACGCCGGGTGCGCTTCTCAACAATGGCGGGCTGGTTGAGAAGTGCCGTATCACAAGTTGCATTTACAACTGGAACAAGGGTGTGTCGCCGGTTGTCAACAATGACGGAACCATCCGCGACTGTCTCATCGACGGGTGCTGGTTCGAGAACTACTACTATGGCGGAGAGGGGTCGTGCGCGGGGCTGGTCTACTCCCAGAGCGGATCGGGGGCGATGGCCGATCGCTGCGTCATCCAGAACAACTCATTCAACGACACCACGCAGCTTAAGGGGATGGTCAACCTTTCCGGCGGCGTGTTGCAGAACTGTCTGATTGCGGGGAACTCTTCCAACCGCAGGCACTGGAAGGCGGGGGCTTCGGCGCGGACGGATTCCGCCTGCGGAATCTACGCCACGGGAGGGGAAATCCGCAACTGCACCGTTGTCTCCAACGCGGTTGTCAACACCGACTTGACCAAGGCTATGTGCGAGCCTGGACTGCGCGGTGCCTCTGCCGTGAGCGTGGTCAACACGCTCGTGGCGGACAATGCCGTCATCACCAACATCTCCCAGAATATCGTTGCCGAGACCCCTGCGGGCGTGACCTACTCGTGCACGACTGAGGCGGCAACCTTCGGCGAGGGATGCCAGGAAGTTGTCCCGGGAGCCTACAGTTTTGCCGACGGCAAGGTCTCCATTGCCTTGGGAGGCCCCTGCCACAATAAGGGTCTGGCGATGGCGTGGATGGATGGAGCAACCGACCTCTACGGGAAGCGTCGCATCAGCGGGAACCGCCCCGACATTGGCTGCGCGGAACTCTCCCTCAGCGGGTTCATCCTCTTCTTCCAGTAAGTCTGACGCAGCCGACCTATTTCGTTTGCTCTTGCAGCGGATTGGGCGGCTATGCTATACTCCCCCCTCCATCGGCGAAGCCGCCCCGGGGAATGGCGCCTTTGCCGGCGGTGGGTAGCAACCTTCGCCCTCCGCAGATACCAATTTCACCCCCTAAAACCAATAAATAGAGAGGACTCAATCCTATGCACCTGTCGCCCCCGAAGGTTGCCGCCTTCGCCCTCGCGATCCTGACCAGCCTGAACCTCCAGGCTTTCTGGCCCATCGGCCAGAAGGCGGACGAACCCTTCGTCCTAGCCGAAGATGGAAAGGCCCGCGCCGCAATCGTCTGCGCGAAGGAGTCGCCCAAAGGCTACCGCTATGCGGCAACCGAACTGGCCGACTTCCTCGGTCGCCTGACCGGAGCCCGCTTCACGGTCGTCGACCGCCCCGTCAAAGGCCTCAACACCATCCTCGTCGGCACCGACCACAAGCCCCAGAAGGACGACGAACTCTACATCAAGGTCAACAGCCCCCGCGAGATGGTCATCACCGGCGACGGCGCCACCGGAACCCTCTACGGCGTCTACGACCTGCTCGAACAGTTCGGCTGCGGCTTCTACTTCCACGACTGGGACTATGTCCCGCAGACCAACCGCCTCGAACTCGCGGCAGGCTACGAAAAGCGCGACGCCCCCTTCTGCATCCGCCGCAGCGGATGGTCGCAGATCGAACGCCACGAGCACGCCTACAACTTCAAAGTCCGCGCCCACGGCGACAACCGCGCCAAACTCCCCGAGATGGGCTTCGAGCCCTACAAAGCCCGCGGCCAGATCGCGCAGACCCTCTGCACCTACTTCCTCGACCGGCGCAAATACTTCAAAGACCATCCCGAGTTCTACTCCTATCAGCGCGCCACCGGCAAACGCCACGGCTCCTGGCCCTGCACCAGCAACGAAAAGATGTACGAAACCCTCTTCAAGGATATCGAAGAATACATCCAGAAACACCCCGAAGAGGACGAGATTGCGCTCGGCACCGACGACGGTATGATGCGCTGCGAATGCGACGGCTGCCTCAAACTCACCGCACGCGACAATGATGGTACCGGCATCCCCACCTCGGCTATGCAATACATCGAAATCATGAACCGCGTCGGCCGTCACTTCAAGGACAAATACCCCCGCCTGCGCTTCAACATGCTCGCCTACGGCAACACCGACCGCGCCCCCGTCCACTACGAGAAATACCGCCTCGAACCCAATGTCGGAGTCGGCGTCGCACTCCTCTGGAAGAACCACTGCCGCGCCACCTACTCCTGCGAACGCGCCCAGCGCACCGTCGCCGACTGGTCCAAGATGGTCGACCCCAAAGTCGGCATCTACAACTGGGACTACTACGCCAACTTCGCCTCCTACCTCATCCCCTTCCCCAACTACGACATACTCGGCCCCAACTTCCGCTACTACGCAGACCTCAACCACAGAGGCTTCTACTCCCAGATGCAGTTCACCTTCGACGGCGACCTGATGGAACTGCACTATTGGCTCTACGCCAAACTCTGCTGGAACCCCTACGCCAACGCCGAAGCCCTCATCGACGAATACTGCCGCAACGCCTACGGCAAGCAGGCCGGGCCCCTCATCCGCGAATACATCAACCGCCTCACCTACGCCAAAGAGCGCCAGATTGGCGCCTACTACGGCTGCTATGTGATGGAGACCGACCAGTACCTGACACCCGAAGACTGCTACCGCATCTTCAAGATTGCCCAGCAGCTCGACCGGCTCGCCGATGACCGCAGCAACACCGAAGTCCGGCGGACGATTCTCAAGCGCGCGACGATCGGCATGAAACTCCTCACCGTCATCCGCTACAACGACCTCAAGACCGTCGCGGAAAGGCTCAAAGACCGCTCGCTCCCGTCCCGCGAAGAGGCTCTTTCCAACTTCCGCGCGGCCATCGATCTCGGGCGGAACCGCCGCGGGCAGGACTGGTGCGAATCGCTCGGCACTTGGGAACGCATCAAGGGGATGGTGCACTACAAGGGCAAGGCCGCCGTGCCCGCCCCGAAGGTGCCTTCTCTGGTAGTGGGCGCCGACCGTCTCACGGGCGGCACGCGGATGAAGGTTGCCGAGAATGGCTCGGACGGGAAGTTCTGCCGCATCGACACGGACTTCACGAACGAGGACGAGTACCAGGTCTATATGAACCCCGGCAATGCCGAGGGAGGCTACTCACTCAAGCCCGAGGAGACGGGCTGGTGGTACATCTTCTCGCGCCTGCGTTGCGCCACCCGAGCGGAGTCTGACCCGGCCGTCGCCTACCTCGGCGCGTACGAGGACTACAGCCAGGACGGCTACTTCCCGTCGGCCAAGGAGAACGGCGGCTGGGGCCGCATCTATACGCAGCAAATCGCCGAGGTGAAGGTTCCCGGCGGCAGGGCGGAGACGAACTGGTCGACCCGCTGCCTTGGGCGTTTCAACCTCAAGCCGTCGGCGCGCGTCTGGGCGATGGTGGGCATCGCGTCGAAGCTCGACTTTGTCGATGTGAAGCACTTCGCGCTGGTTGATCCGGCGGTCGTCGACGCGGCCCTCTCGCTCGGCAACCCGACCGGGACGAAGGGGCTTTTCTCGAAGCCAAGAAACGCCATCGACGGCTTCCACTATGCGCGGCTCGAACTCGCCGGCGAGACCAATGCCGCGGCACGCGCCGCCGCCGAAATCATCCGCCCGTTCGGCGAGAAGGAACTCGGCGAAAAGGTCGTTCTGGTCGAACTGCTCGTCAACACCGACAAGCCCCTCGACACCCGCGCCGTACGCCTCCAGGTCGTCAAGCCCGCCGCGCAGAAGGGCGGCGAAGAGACCATCGTCGCCGAGCAATTCGTGATGGGCAACGCCGGCGAAGAGGCCTACCAAATCGCCGTTTTCGACCCGCTCAAGATTGAGAAGGGGGCGTTCCTGCGCCTCCGTCAGGGCGATGGCGCCCCCGTCAAGGGCATCAGTCTCAAGCGCGCCGGCACGCTTGAGAAGTCCCTCCTCGGACTTTAACCTGCCTGACCGATTCCTTGCAACCCGTCCGCGGCACAGATAGCAACCTCTGCTCCCCGCGGGCGGGTTCCTTTTACTCCCCAAGGTGCCAAGCCGTGAATCCGATTAATACGAACCAACCGCCCCGCCCCGAACTCTGCGAGCGCCTCCTCTCCTTGGATGTCCTGCGTGGGCTCGACATGCTCCTCATCTCCGGACTCGGAGGCCTGCTCGCCGCCCTCGGAACGGCGCTTTGGGGCGAAGGCAACTGGCTAAGCGTGCAGATGGGGCATGTACGATGGGAGGGCCTGCGCTTCTTCGACACCCTCTTCCCCTTCTTCCTCTTCCTCTCCGGCGCCACCTTCCCATTCTCCTACGCCAACCAAATCCGCCGGGGCCGCACCGGCATCCAAATCCACCTCAAACTCATCCTCCGCGCCGCCATCCTCTTTCTGCTCGGCCTCTCCCTCGGCGGCCTATTCTCCGGCGACCCGCATTTCCGGATTCCAAGCGTCCTCGGGCGTATCGGACTGGCTTGGATGCTCGCGGCGCTCGCCTACATCCATATCCCCTCCGCGACCCAAAAGGTTCTGCTCGCCGCCGCCGTTCTCGCCGGATACTACCTCCTGATCCGGCTCGTCCCTGCCCCCGATCGCTTCACCTTTTCCGCCATCCCGGAAGAAGTCGGAGTCTTCACCCGGTGCGGCAATATCATCGGCTGGCTCGACCGCACCTTGATGCCGAACCATATTTGGAGCTGCACCCGGCACTTTGACCCAGAGTCCCTCTTTTCAACGCTCCCGGCGGCGGTGACGGCTCTATTGGGGATGTTCGCGGGCGACTTGCTCCGGGACGGTTCTCGCCCGCCGGAGCGTCGCGCGCTCGCCTTGGTCGGGGGAGGAATCCTGCTGCTGGCGGCGGGGTGGGCATTCGCGCAAATCATGCCGGTGAACAAGTCCCTCTGGTCCTCTTCGTTCGTACTGCTCACGGGCGGAGGTTCGTACCTGCTGCTGGCGGCGGTCTGGTACCTGGTGGATGTGCGGCAGGTGCGCGGGTGGACGATGCCGCTGCAGGTCATCGGGGTCAACTCGATTGCGGTCTACCTCTCGACCTTCCTGTTCGGCTTCGAGAAGGCGGCGAACTTCTTCTGCTCGGGGCTGGTGCGCGCCTGCGGTCCCGAATGGGGTACGGTCGTCTGGCACGCCGGGTACCTCGCCGTCCTCTGGCTGGTCTTCCGCTTCCTCTACCGCCATAACGCCATCATCAAGATCTAGCCCGCCCTCCGCCACAAAAGGTTGCCACCGATGGGAGTCGGAGGTAGCCACGAAACGCCCCCGGAGATGCCAACCTCCGGGGGCGATTCGCGCCAACCCACAGGGGCGGAAGGTGCCTACCTCCGCCAGCGGACGGCGGAGGGAAAGTGGCAACGCGGCAAAATTGGGGCTTGACCTGCAATCGATTGCATGATATAGTCAAAAGCGTATGCCGACCATCTACGAAATAGCTAGGGCCGCCGGCGTCTCGCCCACCACCGTCAGCCGCGTCCTCTCCGGGAAAGGCGTCCACAACGCCCCCTCAACCTGCGAACGGATTCGCCGCCTCGCCGAACGCATGGGCTACCGCCGCAACACCTTCGCCGCAGCCGTGCGCAAAGGCCGATGCGGCACCATCGGATTCCTCCGAAGTTCCATGGAAATCCACGCCCAGATCCCCGAGACCTTCCGCTACGGACTCAACGAAGCGCTCGCCAAAAGCGGCGAACTGCTCATCACCGGAATGGTAGCAGAGGACGAACTCGCCAGCGGCAGACTCCCCCGACTCGCACGCGAATGGGCCGTCGACGGACTCGTACTCTTCTACACCCACGGCGACTGGTCGGGCCTCGGCCGCAAACTCGAAGAACTCCGCCTCCCCTCCGTTTGGGTCAACAACAAACTCCCCCACAACAGCATCTATCCCGATGACCTCGCCGCTGGCCGCATGGCCGCGCAAACCCTCGCCAAAAGCGGCTGCCGACGCATCGCCTGCTTTAGCCTCTGGTCCACCGGACACTACAGCGAAGCCGACCGAAGCAAAGGCTTCCTCGCCGCCGCTAGACGCCTCGGAATCCAGGCCGAAGACTGCTCCGCCTCGGACAACTCCAACCCCCAGACCTGGTCCGCACGCGCCGACGAAATGGTCTCCCGAGCGCGCGGATTCGACGGCATCTTCTGCTATGGCCCGACCGAAATCGTAGCCCTCTTCATCGCCGCTGCAAGGCAACAAATCCGCATCCCCGATGACCTCTCCTTGATCACCATCTACTGGAAGCCCGTCTGCATCTCAGGCCAACCAGTCGACACCCTTGTCATGCCCTACGGCGAGACCATCGCACCCCTTACCGTCACTCGTCTACTCGAACAAATCGGCCGCGGAGACGCCTTCCCGTCCATCCCGGTCAAACCCAAGCTCGTCCCCGGAAACACCACGCGAAACAGTCCGAAAAACAGGAGCCAGTTATGAACAAGACCGCCCGCCTCGCGCTTGCATTCCTAGCAACCTTCCCCCTCCACTCCAACGCAGAACTCAAGACCTGGATTGGCACCGACGGCCAGACCTACAGCCAGTCAGATGCCTGGAATCCTGCCGGCGTCCCGACCCCTTCGGACGATATTCTCCTCGACGGCGGAACCCTTCTCTACGCAGGTTCGGAAAGCGGCGACTGGACCCCTCAAGGCCTTGTCACCATCCGCAATGGTGCGCTTTGGCGGCAGTCGGGGATTGCTTGGCCGAATGTGCAGGGTACGCTTCTGGTGGAGGCAGCGACGCTCGACTTCGGGGAGGCGGGGAATGTTCGTTTGGCGGCAGGTTCCGCCTTGACGGCGCGGGCGGGGGCGTCCGTGAAGGTGAATGCTGCTTTGGAATCGGCGGGGGCGATTCGCATCGAGGACGGGGCGGGGCTGGTGGTCAGCGGCGGAGTCGTTCTCAACGGGGGAAGTCTCTCAGTCGAGGGGTCGAAGGTGGTGCTGGGGGAGGTCACGGCGGGGAGCGGTTCGTGCGTATCTGTGGGTGATGGCGGTGACCTTTCGGTGGCGAGCGTGTCGGGTTTCCAGGCGGGGTCTTCGCTGGTTCTGAAGGGGGGATCTCATTTGACGGTGGTGGGGAATGCGGCGGTTGGAGAGGGGGTGGTTGTGGAGATG
>JAXFQS010000112.1:0-18448 GCA_034178815.1 Kiritimatiellia bacterium
CAACGCGGCGTGCGTGGCGCGTGCAGACACCCCATCTCACAACAGCCTCACTGCCGCCCTCCACTATCCGTACCCCAAAGCCCCCCACACCTACCCACCCCCGCCCCCATTGCTGTGCATCTGCCCCACTGCGCGGTCGGCATCCCTCGCCCCATCAGGTGCCCACCTTTAGCCCCCCTTGCAACCCGTTTTTGCCCCGATTCCGCGAGGTTTTGGCGAAAAAGTTGCGACTAGGCGAGAAAAGGCTTGCCAAGCGAATTGGGACTTGCTATCATCTCGGTTCTTTTGCAGATGGAATCAAGGAAATCGAATGCCGACGATTAACCAACTCGTGCGCCAGGGTCGTACCCAGATGCGCAACAAATCCAAGTCGCCTGCGCTGAAGGCGTGCCCCCAGCGCCGTGGCGTCTGCCTCGTCGTGAAGACCCAGACGCCCAAGAAGCCGAACTCCGCTATGCGCAAGGTCGCCCGTGTCCGTTTGACCTCCGGCTACGAAGTCACCGCCTACATCCCCGGCGAAGGCCACAACCTCCAGGAACACAGCGTTGTGATGGTTCGCGGCGGGCGCGTGAAAGACCTCCCCGGTGTCCGTTACCACATTGTCCGCGGATGCCTCGATAGCCTCGGCGTCAACGGCCGCAACCGTAGCCGCTCCAAGTACGGCGTCAAGAAGCCCAAGGCCAAGGCCGAATAGCAAGGAATCCCACTATGGCAAGAAGACGCAGAGCCACCAAGCGCGTGCACCTCACCGACCCTAAGTTCAACTCCGAACTGGTCGCCACCGTCATCCGCTCCCTGATGAAGAGCGGCAAGAAGAGCACCGCCGAACGCATCGTCTACGGCGCAATCGAAGAAGTCCGCGCCAAGGTCGCCGACAAAGACCCCCTTGAGGTCTTCGACACCGCCATCAGCAATATGAAGCCCAAAGTCGAGGTCAAATCCCGGCGCGTCGGCGGCACCACCTACCCCGTGCCCGTCGAAATCCGTCCTGCCCGCCAGGTCGCCCTCGCACTCCGCTGGATGGCTACCTACGCCTCCGGCCGCCGCGGCGTCCCCATGCCCAAAGCCGTCGCCCTTGAAATCATCGACGCCTTCAACAACCAGGGCAATGTCCTCAAGAAGCGCGACGATGTCCACAAGATGGCCCAGGCCAACAAAGCTTTTGCCCACTACGCGTGGTAAAACACCGCGGGCTCCGGGTGGAGCCTCGGTCGATCTTTGACAGTTTCCTAGGTGAAGGGTGAGCGTCTTGTCTCAAGACACCACATTGGAGAATATCCGAAACATCGGCATCGTCGCCCACATTGATGCGGGCAAGACGACCACAACCGAGCGTATTCTCTATTATGCAGGGCGCACGCACCGTCTCGGCAATGTCGACGAGGGCAACACTGTCACCGACTGGATGATTCAGGAGCGCGAACGCGGCATTACCATTACCTCAGCCGCCATCACCTGCGCTTGGAAAGGCCGCCAGATTAACCTCATCGACACCCCCGGCCATGTCGACTTCACCATCGAAGTCGAACGCTCCCTCCGGGTGCTTGATGGTGCCGTCGGCGTCTTCTGTGCGGTTGGCGGAGTTCAGGCTCAGTCCGAAACCGTCTGGCGCCAGGCCGACCGCTACAGCGTCTCCCGAATCGCATTCGTCAACAAGATGGACCGTATGGGTGCCGACTTCGGCCGCGCTGTGGAAGAAATGCGCGCCAAACTCGGTGCCAACGCCGCTCCCGTCCAGATTCCGATTGGGAGTGCCGAAAACTTCTCGGGCGTCGTCGACCTCCTTAGCCAGAAAGCCTACTGCTTCGACGAGGATGCCGACGGAACCTCCTACCGCGTCTCCGAGATTCCCCCCGAACTCGCCGACGCCGCCAAGACCGCCCGCGAGAACCTCCTTGAGCGCCTCGCCGAATCCGACGAGATCTTCCTCGAACGCTACCTCGAGAATCCCGACCAGCCCCTCGAAACCATCCAGGCCGCCATCCGCCGCGCCGTCGTCTCCGCTCGTCTCGTGCCCGTGCTCTGCGGAACCTCCCTGCGCAACAAAGGCGTCCAGATGCTCCTCGACGCGATTGTCGACTACCTCCCCGCCCCGACCGACCGTGCCAAAGTTCATGGCCACGATGTCAAGACCGGTGCTCCCGTCGAGCGCGACCAGACCCCCGAGGCACCTCTTGCCGGACTCGTCTTCAAAGTCGCCGCCGACCCCTATGTCGGACGCCTCTTCTTCGTGCGCATCTATTCCGGCATCCTCAAGAAGGGCCAGAATGTCTGGAATCCCCGCCTGCGCAAACGCGAGCGGGTTATGAAGATTGTCCGCCTGCAGGCTGACAGCCAGATAGAGGTCGAGGAACTCCAGGCCGGGGACATCGGCGCACTTGTCGGACTCAAGAGTTGCACCACCGGCGACACGCTCTGCGCCGAGCAGAAGCCCATCGCCCTTGAGAGTATCGACCTTCCCGAGCCCGTTATGTTCATGGCCATCGAGGCCAAGAGCACCGCCCAGAAGGACAAACTCAACGAAGCCCTCGAAACCCTCGCCGCCGAAGATCCTACCTGCCAAATCCGCACCGATGCGGAGACCGGGCAGCGCATCCTCAGCGGTATGGGCGAACTCCATCTCGAAATCCTCGTCGACCGCCTCCGCAGGGAGTTCAAAGTCGACGCCTCCACCGGCAAGCCTATGGTCTCCTATTGCGAGACCGTCACCCGCCCTGCCTCCGCCTCCTTCGAATTTGACCGCGAGTTCGGCGGCAAGCGCCATTATGCGCGCGTCACCGTCGCCGTCGCCCCTCTGCCCCGCGGCAAGGGGCACAAGACCGCCGTTTCCGGCCAGGCCCGGAGGGTCTTGCCGGACGACAACCTCGCTTCTGCGCTCGAACAGGGCCTCCTCGATGGCATTATGACCGGCGTGTTGGCGCGCTATCCCATGACCGACATCGAGGCGACCGTCGAGAAGGTCGAACTTGCCGAGGAGGAGAATGCCACCGATGTCGCCCTGCGCAGCGCGACCGTCATGGCTTTCAGGGACGCCGCCCTCGCCGCCGCACCAGAATTGCTGGAACCGATTATGACTCTGGACATCGTCACGCCCCCCGAGGATGTTGGCGCGGTTATCGGAGACATCAACGGTCGCCGCGGACACGTCAACAGCATGGATATGCGCGCTGAGATGCAGACTATCCGTGCCCGCGTGCCCTTGGCTGAACTATTTGGGTACTCCACAGCGATTCGCTCGCTGACGCGAGGCCGTGCAGGATACACCCTGCAGCCCGGCGAATTCGCGGTGGTACCTAGAACCGTCAGAGAACAACTACTGAACAGGTAAAACAGGAATGCAAAGTCAACGCATACGCATTCGCCTTCAGGCCTACGATCACAGAGTGCTGGATCAGGCGGTCGGCGACATCATCGACACGGCCCGCGGAACGGGCGCCCGTATCGTGGGACCGATTCCCCTGCCCACGCGCATCGAGCGCTTCACCGTCAACCGCAGCCCCCACGTCGACAAGAAGTCGATGGACCAGTTTGAAATGCGCACGCACAAGCGCCTGCTCGACATCGTCAGCCCCACGGCCAAGACGGTCGACGAGCTCAAGAAGCTGAATCTGCCTGCCGGCGTGGACATCTCCATCCGCATCTAAGGAAAGGGAATCGCAATGGAAGGCTTGATTGGAAAGAAAATCGGCATGACCCAGATTTGGAACAGCGAGGGTCGCCGTGTCACCGTGACGGTCTTGGAGGCGGGCCCCTGCCCGATCGTCCAGGTCAAGACGGTGGCCAATGACGGCTATGACGCCGTTCAACTCGGGTTCATCGAGCAGAAGGCTTCGCGCCTGAGCAAGGCGGCGCGCACGCGTTTTGAGAAGGCGGGGGTCAAACCCCAGCGCGTGTTGAAGGAGTTCGCGCCCGCCTCCGGCGAGACTTGGGAGGTCGGCGGCACGGTGGATGTCTCCATCTTCGAGAATGTCAAGTATGTCGATGTGACCGGTACCACCAAGGGTCGGGGCTTCGCGGGCGTGATGCGCCGTTGGGGCTTCGGCGGCGGTCCGATGACCCATGGTAGCCACACCAAGCGCCGTCCTGGCGGTTTGGCGGCTCGCGACCTTCCCGGTTGGATTGAGAAGGGTAAGCACATGGCTGGGCACATGGGCGCCGTCGAGCGCACCACGAGCAACTTGGCTGTCGTGCAGGTCCGCAAAGAGGACAACCTAATTCTCGTAGAGGGTTGCGTCCCGGGTGCCAATGGTGCCACGGTTCTCATCCGTAAAGCTCTTAAGAAGGCCTAATACATGAGCAAACTCAAAGCCTACAATGCGGCCGCGGAGGCGGCGGGCGAGGTTGATGTCGCTGATGCGCTTCTGACCCTGGACAAGGGTGAGCAGGCGGTCAAGGATGTCATCACCGCTGTGATGAATGGTTTCCGCGCCGGGACGGCCTCGACTCTGACGAAGGGTGAGGTTTCTGGTTCGGGCAAGAAGCCTTGGAAGCAGAAGGGAACTGGCCGGGCCCGTGTCGGGACGACGCGCAATCCGGTTTGGCGCGGCGGCGGTATCGCGTTCGGCCCGAAGCCTCGGGACTACAGCCAAAAGGTCAACCGCAAGGTGGTTCGTTTGGCGTTCGCCCGTGCACTCAGCGAGAAGATTGCCGACGGGTCGCTGGTGGTGATCGAGAAGTTTGCCCTTGAGGCGCCGAAGACCAAGTTGATGGCCTCGTTGCTCAAGAAGTTGGGCACGGAGCGTTCGTGCCTGATTGTGCTGGGGAACGAGGAGATCGACGAGAATGTCTTTCTCTCGGCCTGCAACATTCCGACGCTGGATGTCTGCTTCTCGAACGAGGCGGACACTTACCTCCTGCTGCGCTACCGCCATGTGGTCGCCACGCGCACGGCTCTCGACGAGCTTTTGGCGCGTCTGCCCAAGAAAGAGGAGGCCTAAGCTATGAATCAACTCGATGTCATCAAGCGCGTCATGACCACGGAGAAGGGGGCTTTCCTCGGCGCCCAGAACCGGTACATGATTGAAGTCGCGCCCGCCGCCACGAAGCCCGAGATTAAAGCCGCCGTCGAGGCGCGCTTCGGGGTTCATGTGCTGGCCGTTCGCACCCAAAACTATCTGGGCAAACCCCGCATGACCCGTTCCCGCCGACTGACGAAGGCGTCCGACTGGAAGCGTGCGATCGTCACCCTCAAGGACGGCGAGCGCATCGAAGCCGTCTGATTGGAGGGAGGAATACGAAATGGCACTCAAGTCCTATAAACCCCGATCCAGCGGAGGCAGTCGCTTCCGCGTCTCCCGCACGCGCGACGGCTTGGCGAAGAACACCGAGACCGTCCGCTCGCTGACCAAGGCCAAGAAGAGCAAGGCCGGGCGCAACAGCCAGGGTCGCATCACGGTTCGCCACCGCGGTGGCGGCGTTAAGCGTCGTCTGCGCGATGTCGACTTCCTGCGCGACAAGCACGGCATTCCGGCCCGCGTGGCGGCGTTCCACTATGATCCGAACCGCACTGCCGACCTGGCGCTGCTGAACTACGCCGATGGCGAGAAGCGCTACATTCTGGCGCCCGCCGGCCTCAAGATTGGCCAGTTGGTGGTCTCCGGCCCGGAGGCTGAGGCGACAGTCGGAAACGCCCTTCCGCTGGCGAAGATTCCGCTTGGTTTGTATGTCCATGCCGTGGAGCTAGTACCCGGTCAGGGGGCTTTGTTGGCACGATCGGCTGGCAATGCTTGCCAGCTGATGGCCCGTGACAATGGTATGGCTACGCTCCGTCTGCCCTCGGGCGAACTCCGGCTGATTCCCGTGGCCTGCATGGCGACGGTCGGCACGGTCGGCAACTCCGAGCACGGCAATGTCAAGTTGGGCAAGGCCGGGCGCAAGCGCTATCTCGGCATTCGCCCGACCGTCCGCGGTGTCGCGATGAACCCCGTCGACCACCCCATGGGCGGCGGCGAAGGTCGCACCTCCGGCGGCAGCCACCCCCGTTCACCTTGGGGCAAACTGGCCAAGTCCGGCCGCACCCGCAACCCCCGCAAGACCAGCAGCCGTTTCATCCTGCAGCGGCGTAAAGGATCCAAGTAATGGCAAGATCAATCAAGAAAGGCCCCTACGTCGAGGAATCCCTCCTCCGCAAGGTCGAGAAGATGAACCAGAGCGGCAAGAAGGCCCCCATCAAGACCTGGTCGCGCCGCTCCATGGTTCTGCCCGAATTCGTCGGGCACACCCTCGCCATCCACAACGGCAAGCAGCATATGCCCGTGTTCATCACGGAAAACATGGTCGGCCATCGGTTGGGCGAGTTCGCCCCCACGCGGCTCTTCAAGGCCCATGGCGCGACCACCGACAAGGCCACCAAGTAAGGCGGAAAGAACACTCATGGAAGTTACGGCTCTAACACGGAACGTGCGCATCTCCGCGCGCAAGGCCCGTCCCGTCGCCCGCAAGGTGCAGGGACTGCCCGTCGCGACCGCGCTCAATGTTCTCGACTTCAACCCCACCAAGGCGGCCAAACTGCTCGGCGACACCCTGCGCAGCGCGATCGCCAACGCCTCCGCCAACCACGGCATCCAGGCCAACGCCCTGGTCGTCAAATCCGCGGTCTTCGACGAAGGCGCCCGGCTCCGCCGGTTTTGGCCCCGTGCTCGCGGCAGCGCGAGTCCCATCCAGAAGAAACTCAGCCACATCAAGGTCATTGTGACCGACGGCAAAGGAGAGTAGTTTTGGGACAGAAAGTCAATCCAATCGGTTTCCGCGTCGCGGTCAACAGGCAGTGGGGCTCCCACTGGTTCGCGAACAAGAAGCAGTTCGGACTGCTCCTGGCGGAAGATGAGATTATCCGCGGCCTGATCCGCGAACGCCTCGAAGGGGCGGCCATCTCCAAGATCATTATCGAGCGCTACGCCAACCGCGTCCGCGCCAACATCTACACCGCCCGCCCCGGCGTCGTCGTCGGACGCAAAGGCGGAGAGGTCGACAAGCTCCGCGCCGAACTCGCCAAGAAGACCGGTAAGGAGATCTACCTCGAAATCCACGAAGTGCGCGACCCCGACGCCAACGCCCAACTCGTGGCCGAGAGCATCGCCCAGCAACTTGAGCGCCGCGTCGCGCTCAAACGCGCCATGAAACGCGCCGAGAAGGTCGCTATGGATATGGGCGTCGACGGCATCAAACTGCGCGCCTGCGGCCGTATCAACGGCGCCGAAATTGCCCGCGTCGAGTGGACCAAGCAGGGCAAAGTCCCCCTGCACACCCTGCGCGCCAACATCGACTATGGATTCGCGGAAGCCAACACCACCGCCGGCAAGATTGGCGTGAAGGTGTGGATCTGCAAGCGCGACGACTTCCAGGCTCGCCCCGTCCGTGGCGCCCGCCGCGATCGCGACGACAACAGGAGACCCAGAAATGCCGCTAATGCCTAAAAGAGTCAAGCACCGCAAGGTGTCCAAGGGCAACCGCGCCGGCTACGCAACCTCCGGCACGGAACTGGCCTACGGCGAGTTCGGCCTCAAGGCCCTCTCCCGCGGCTGGCTGACCAATACCCAGATTGAGGCCTGCCGCGTGGTGATCAACCGCCAGATGAAACGCAAAGGCAAACTCTGGGTTCGCGTCTTCCCCGACAAGCCTGTGACCAAGAAGCCGATCGAAGTCCGTATGGGCTCCGGCAAGGGCAATCCCGAGTACTGGGTCGCCGTGATCCTGCCGGGCAAGGTTCTCTTCGAGATCGGGGGCGTCCCCGAGTCCCTCGCCCGCGAATGTCTGCGCCTAGCGGACACCAAGTTGGGCATCCGCACCCGCCTGGTCACCCGCTAAGGAGTCCGACAGATGAAAGCCAAAGAAATCCGCGAACTCGGCTCCGAGGAGCTGGCCGTCAAGTTGCGCGAACTCCGCGCCGAACTGGCGGGGCTGCGCATCAAGCATCGTTCGACCGATGGCATCGAGGCGCCTGCGCGCCTCCACTCCATCCGCAAGGACATCGCCCGCCTGCTAACCATCCAGAAAGAGAAAGAGGCTAAGTAATGGCCGACGCCACCATCGTTCGCGGACACCGCAAAGTCCGCAAGGGCACCGTGGTCAGCAAGAGCGGCGACAAGTCCGTCATCGTCCAGTCCGAGACCCGCGAGCGCCATCCCGTCTACGGCAAAGTCGTCCGTCGGTTCAAGAAGTTCCACGCCCACGACGAGCAGAACGCCGCCAAGGTCGGCGACCGCGTCGTGATCATGGAGACCCGTCCGCTGAGCGCGACGAAGCGCTGGCGTCTGGTCTCGATTGAGGAGAAGAAGTAGCCATGGTCCAGGAAGAGAGCATTCTGACCGTCGCGGACAACACGGGGGCTAAGACTGCCAAGTGTTTCCGCATCATTGGCCAGCGCAAGCGCTGCGCCTATGTGGGCGATGTGATCCGGGTCTCCATTCAGGAGGCGTCCCCGACGGGCTCTGTCAAGAAGGGGCAGGTCTGCACGGCAATCGTGGTGCGCACGGGGTTTCCGTTGCGCCGCGAGGACGGGTCGTATGTCCGATTCGACGGCAACGCCTGTGTGCTGGTCGACGCGAAGAAGCAGCCGCTTGGAACGCGCATTTTCGGGCCTGTCGCCCGCGAGTTGCGCGACTTGGACTGCATGAAGATTATCTCTCTCGCGCCCGAGGTGGTGTGAGGTTCAACGTAACCGCCCGTGACGCGTAAGCGCGGGTCGTTCCGCAAAGACGGACGCCGTGATTGCGAACTGCGGGTCGGTTGGCGAGTTACGGAAGAAGTATGAGTACTGCAAGAATCAAGAAGAACGATACGGTCATCGTGATTGCCGGCGATTGTGCCGGAAAGACCGGCAAGGTGCTCCGCGTGCTGCCCGCGAAGGGTAAGGCGATTGTGGAGGGCCTGAACAAGGTGAAGAAGGCGGTGAAGCGTTCGGAGGTCGCCCCTGAGGGCGGTTTTGTGGAGCGCGAGGCACCGATTGCGCTTTCGAATCTGATGCCTTACGACGCGGATGCGAAGAAGGGTTCCCGGATCGTGCGCGAGGTGGTGGACGGCAAGACTGTCCGCAAACTCAAGACTTCGGGCAAGGCGATTGACTAGGAGCGCGCAAATGGCTAGATTGCAAGAGAAGTTCAAGAAGGAACTGGTGCCGGCGCTCGAGGAGAAGCTGGGCACGAAGAATCCGATGTTGGTTCCCCGCTTGGAGAAGGTGGTGATCAATATGGGTTTCGGGCTGATTGAGAAGGATCAGCAGAAGCAGTTGGTGAAGGATTTGGAGATGATCTCCGGGCAGAAGGCGTTGCTGTGCAAGGCGCGCAAGAGTATCGCGCAGTTCAAGTTGCGCGAGGGGATGGTCATCGGCGCGAAGGTGACATTGCGCGGGAAGCGGATGTATGAGTTCTGCGACCGTTTGTTCAATGTGACGCTGGCGCGCATCCGCGACTTCCGCGGGGTTCCGAACCGTGGTTTCGACCATCGGGGGAATTACACGCTGGGGCTGAAGGATCAGACGGTGTTCCCGGAGATTGTCGGTGGCGGTTTCGAGGCGGGCATGGACATTTCGTTCGTGACTTCGGCGCGCTCCGACAAGGATGCGCGGGCGTTGCTTGAGGCGCTGGGTATGCCTTTTGCGGGCAAGTAAGCAAGGAGTTTCGTCTATGGCCAAAACCTGTTTGATTGTGAAGGCGAAGCGGGCCCCCAAGTTCAAAGTCCGCGCCTATACGCGTTGTGCCCGTTGCGGTCGTCCGCATTCGGTGTTGCGCAAGTTCCAACTCTGCCGTCTGTGTTTCCGCGAACTGGCCGTTTCGGGCCAGATTCCGGGTGTGACGAAGGCCAGCTGGTAAGGAGGTAGCCACTATGATGTTTGATCCAATCGCGGACATGCTTTTGCGCATCCGCAATGCCATCAAGGCGGGGCTGCCGACCGTCGAGATTCCGTCTTCCCGAATCAAGGCTGAGATTGCCCGTGTTCTCAAGGAGGAGGGGTATATCGCCGGGTTCGAGGTGGTCGCCGACGGTGCCCGCAAGACGCTTTCGGTGGAGCTCAAGTACAATGACGCGGCCGAGCCGGCGATTCGCGGGTTGCGTCGCGAGTCGAAGCCGGGGCTGCGCAAGTTCTGCGGCTACGAAGATGTTCCGCTCGTTCTGGGCGGTCTGGGCACGGCGGTGCTGAGCACTTCCGGCGGTGTCATGAGCGGCAAGACGGCGCGCGCCCGCAAGTTGGGCGGCGAGCTGCTTTGCGTGATCTGGTAAGGAGTTTTTCATGTCGAGAATTGGAAAACAACCTGTCAAGCTCCCGGCCGGAGTCGTTGCCACCGTCGAGGGCAACACATTGACAGTGAAGGGGCCCAAAGGTGAGTTGCAGCGGACCTTCGAGCAAGGTATCTCTCTGGCGGTCGAGGGTGACTCGATTGTCGTGACCCGTGCCGATGACTCGCGCCGCCTGCGCGGCTTCCACGGTCTGACCCGCACGCTGGCGCACAATATGGTCGTCGGCGTCACTCAGGGCTACAAGAAGGAACTCACCATCGAGGGCACCGGTTTCAAGGCACAGATTCAGGGCAACAAGCTTCTGCTGAGCCTCGGCTTCGCCTCGCCCAAGGAGTACCTCATTCCCGAGGGCATCACCATCACCGAGAAGCAGGGTACCGCCCTGACCGTCGAGGGGATGAGCAAGGAACTCGTCGGAACCGCCGCCGCCCGCATCCGCAGTTACTATCCTGCCGAGCCCTACAAGGGCAAGGGCATCAAGTACCTCGGCGAGCAAATCCGCCGCAAGGAAGGCAAGACGGTCGCCTAGCGCGGCCAGGAGATTTCAGCCACATGAGCATCAACCGCAAAGAAAAGCGTCTCGCCCGCCACGCGCGCATCCGCCGTCGCATCGGGCGCGGGACGGCCGAGCGTCCGCGCATGGCCGTGTTCGTCTCGAACAAGCACATGTATGTCCAGTTCATCGACGATGTCGCCGGCCGCACCTTGGCCGCCGCCTCGACCCTGAAACTCGAAGGCTGCAAGTGCAACCTCGACGGCGCCCGTCAGGTCGGCGAAACCGCCGCCGCCGCCGCTAAGGAAAAAGGCATCAAGAGCGTCATCGTCGACCGCGGAGGATTCAAGTTCCACGGCCGCGTGAAAACCATCGTCGATTCCGCCGTGGCGGCAGGCCTGTCCGTCACCACCGAGGAGGCCTAATGAGCGAAGAGAGAACCAACCGTACCGACGAACAGAACGAGCTCGACGAGCACGTCGTATTCGTCAACCGCTGCGCCAAGGTCGTCAAAGGCGGCCGCCGCTTCAGCTTCAGCGCCGTTGTCGTCGTGGGCGACCGCGATGGACGCGTGGGCTTCGGATTCGGCAAGGCCAATGAAGTCGCCGACGCCATCCGCAAAGGCGGAGACGCAGCCCGCAAGGCCATGAAGAAAGTCCGTCTGCTGAACAAGACCATCCCCCACGAAGTCGTCGGACAGTGCGACGGAGGGCGCATCCTCCTCAAGCCTGCCCCCGACGGAGCCGGCATCATCGCAGGCGGCGGCATGCGCCCCGTGCTCGAAGCTGCCGGTGTCCGCGATGTCGTCGGCAAGTCCCTCGGCTCCAACAACCGCCTCAATGTGGTCAAAGCCACGATTGACGCGCTCAACAAGCTCCGCCTCGCCGAGGAAATCTCCGCGTTGCGCGCCTAACCCCCCGTTTCAAGGATTCCGAAAAATGGATCTGTCCAGTCTCAAAAACACCCCCGGAGCCCGCAAGAGCCGCAAGCGCGTCGGCCGCGGTCGCGCGTCCGGCATGGGCAAGACCTCGACCCATGGCCACAAGGGCCAGGGTGCCCGCAAGGGCCACAAGCAGAAACTCGGCTTCGAAGGTGGCCAGATGCCGCTCTTCCGCCGTATGCCCAAGCGCGGATTCAAGAACCCCAACCGCATCGAGTACTTCGGCGTCAATCTCGCCAAGCTTGAGCGCTTCGAGGACGGAACCGTCGTCACGGCGGAAGTCCTCGCGGCCGCGGGCATCTCCAAGACCGGCAAGGACGGCATCAAGATCCTCGGCTACGGGGAATTGACCAAGAAGTTGACGGTCGAGGCAAATGCCTTCAGCGCCTCCGCCAAGGAGAAGATCGAGAAGCTCGGCGGCACCTGCAAGGTGGTCTAATTCGAGGAGTCCCCCCATGCTCGCTTCATTCGCGAATACATTCAAGATTCCGGAACTGCGCTCGCGTATCTTCCTGACCATCGGGCTGATTTTCATCAGCCGCCTAATCTCGATGATTCCGACACCCGGGGTCGATTGGCAGACTCTGCAGCAGCAAGTCGAGGCAATCCGCGAAACCTCCGGCGGCACGGGGGGACTGATGGGCTTGTTCGACGTGTTCACCGGCGGTGCGATGAGCCGGTGTTCCGTCGGCTTTCTCTCCATCTGGCCTTATATCAGCGCGTCGATCATCATCCAGTTGATGACGGCGGTGGTTCCGACGCTTGAGCGGCTTTCGCGGGAGGGCGACACGGGGCGGCAGCAGATTACGCAATACACGCGGTATTTGACGATTGCGATCTGCGCGTTCCAGTCTTTCGGCATCGCCAAGTTGATGATGAATCCGCAGATGATGGGCTTTGGGCAGAATGTGCGCTTGGTGGCAATTCCGGGCGCAGGTTTTGTGCTGATGACGATGCTCTGCATGACGACGGCGTCGTTGCTGGTGATGTGGCTGGGCGACCAGATTACGCAGCGTGGCATCGGCAATGGTGTTTCGCTGATTATCATGATTAATATTGTCTCCCGTCTGCCTGCGGCTACATTGGAACTGGTGCAGCGCTATTTTGGTATGGCGGGGGCGGAAGCGACGCACAATATCTGGGAGTTGGCCTTGTTGCTGCTTTTGGGGTTGGCGGTCGTGCTCTTCACGGTGGCTTTGACGCAGGGTGTCCGGAAGGTGCCGATTCACTCGACGCGGCGCGTTGCGGGGAACAATGTCTATGGCGGGGGCAACACCTTTTTCCCGATGCGGGTGAACTTTACGGGGGTGATGCCGATTATCTTCGCAGGGCCGTTGATTCAGTTCCCGGCGGCGGGCTTGGCTCGGATTCCTTGGGATGGTCGGTTTTGGGGTGTGCTCAAGTCGATTGGGGTGGCGTTGTCGGACTCGACTTCGGTGGCGCATTTGGTGACCTATTCGGTTTTGATTCTCTTCTTCTCGTTCTTCTGGGTGGCCACGCAGTTCAACGCGATGCAGATTTCGGACAATCTCAAGCGTGACGGCTCGTATGTTCCGGGGATTCGTCCCGGGATGGCGACGGCGGAGTACCTGGATATGGTGATGACGCGCGTGACGCTGATTGGCGGTGTCGGGCTGTTGATTGTGGCGATTCTGCCGCAGGTGTTGCAGGGGGCGTTGCAGCTGCCCTGGGAGATGTCGTCCTTCTTCGGCGGGACTTCTCTGCTGATTATCGTCGGTGTGGCGC
Source organism: Kiritimatiellia bacterium (assembly GCA_034178815.1). GTDB lineage: Bacteria > Verrucomicrobiota > Kiritimatiellia > RFP12 > DVOR01 > JAXFQS01. The sequence continues at coordinate 13,416 of JAXFQS010000112.1, forward strand.
TCGATACGCTCCGCCAGATGGAGACGCATCTGCTGATGCGCAATTACGATGGGTTCCTCAAGCACGGACGCCTCCGCGCCCGCACACGGTAGCAAAATGGATATTCTGATTCTTCTTGGCGCCCCGGGATCGGGGAAGGGGACTTTGGCGGCTCGCTTGGTCGAAAAGGTCGAGGGCTTTTCGACGGTCTCGACGGGAGATTTGCTCCGATCGGCCGTAAAGGAAGGTACCCCTGCGGGTCTAAAGGCCAAACCTGTTATGGAGCAAGGTGGGTTGGTTTCGGACGAACTCATTGCCGAGATGATTGGTGACTATCTCGCGCAGGCCCCCAAGAGCGGCGTTTTGGCGCTTGATGGTTTCCCTCGCACCGTGCGCCAGGCTGATATGTTGGAGACCATCCTCAAGGAGAATGGTGCCCGCCTGCTCAAGGCTGTTCAACTTGATGTCCCGGAGCCTGTCATTATGGAACGGCTCGGCGGACGGCGCGTCTGCCCCGCCTGCAAAGCCGGCTACCATGTCACCGGACTCCCGCCCAAGACCCCCGGCATCTGCGACCGTTGCGGCGCCACCCTCGTCATCCGCAAGGACGACAACCCCGAGACGATAGCCAACCGGCTGCGCGTCTATGCCGAACAGACCGCCCCCTTGGTCGACTACTACGCCCAGCGCGGACTCCTCGTCACCGTTCCCGCCGCCGGCCCCGTCGACCAGACAGCCGAGACCATCTGCCGGGACATCTTGGCCTAAGTTTGAAATGATCCAACTCAAGACCCCAGACGAAATCGAGAAGATGCGCGTGGCCGGCCGGTTGACCGCCCAAGTGCTCAAACAACTCTGCGATTCCGTCCGTCCTGGCGTCACCACCGCTGAAATCGACGAGTTGGCCCGCGACCTCATCGCCCAGGCGGGAGGGATACCCGTCTTCCTCAACTACCACGGCTATCCCGCCGCCGCCTGCATTTCGGTTAACGACGAAGTCATCCACGGAATCCCCGGCGAGCGCATCATCCAGAACGGCGACATCGTCAGCATCGATGTTGGAGTCAAATACGACGGCTTCGTCGGAGACACCGCCTACACCGTCGCCGTCGGCGACATACCCGACCGTACCCGCGAACTCCTCGACGCAACCCGCGAAGCCCTCGAAGCCGGCATCCGCCAAGTCCGTCCTGGCGCCCGACTCTCCGACATCTCCCACGCCGTCGAAACCCGCGCCAAAGCCTCCAAGTGCGGCGTTGTGCGAGACTTTGTCGGCCACGGCGTCGGGCGGGAAATGCACGAAGACCCCCCCGTGCCCAACTACGGTCGCCCCGGTAGAGGCCCCCTGCTCAAGCCCGGCATGACCTTCGCCATCGAGCCAATGATCAATTTGGGTTCGCCCGAAGTCGAAATCCTCGACGACGGGTGGACTGTTGTAACGCGCGACGGGCAACCGTCCGCACATTTCGAGCACACCGTGGCTGTGCTTGAAGACGGAGTGGACATCCTGACCCTGCCCTGATTCTTTCGTCATCCCGCGAGGTTTAGCCCCTTGTGCGAAACGTGTCTTCTTGGGAATCGGAAAAAAGTCTGGAGCGTTCGCTGATTTTGGTGGAATTGTGCCATGATAAATGGTATACTGACCGCCTTTTTGTGAGCAAGAGAGAGAAAGTGTAGCCATGAAGGTTCGCAGTTCAGTGCGACGTATTTGTGAGCAGTGCCGCGTCGTTCGGCGCAAAGGGATCGTGCGGGTCATCTGCACCAACCCCCGCCATAAACAACGTCAGGGCTAAGGAGAACAAGAAGATGCCGAGATTGATGGGAGTCGATATCCCCGGAAAGAAGCGTATCGAATACGCCTTGCGGTACATCCACGGAATCGGTCCAAAACGCGCCGGTGACATCGTCGAAAAGTGCAACATCGCCGTCGGAAAGAAAGCCGACGACCTCACCCCCGACGAGATTCGCCAAATCGTCGCGTTCATCCAGGAGAACTACACGGTCGAAGGCGACCTCCGCCGCAAAGTCTCCGGAAACATTCGCCGCCTGATCGCGACCGGAACCTACCGTGGCCTGCGCCACAAGAAAGGTCTCCCCGTCCGCGGACAGCGCACGCGCACCAACTCCCGCACCCGCAAGGGCGCCAAGAAGACCGTCAGTGCCGTCCGCGACAAGGCCGAGCGTCAGGCAATGAAGGCATAAGGATTGAGTCCACATGAGCGAAACCAATAAAGAAACCCCCGCCCCCGAGGCGGAGAAGCCCCAGATGAGCGAAGCCGCCGCCATCTTGGCCGAAGGCACCGACCCCAAGGCCGGTCTCGCCGATGCCAAGAAAAAGCGCGTCAAATCCATTCCCGCCGGCATCGCCTTCATCCGCGCGACATACAACAACACCATTGTCTCCATCACCGACATCCGCGGTGGCGTCATCGCCTGGAGTTCCGCCGGGAAAGCCGGCTTCAAAGGCTCCCGCAAGAGCACATCCTTCGCCGCCACCATGGTCGCCCAGGACGCCGCTCGCCAGGCCTACGCCAAAGGCATGCACGAGGTTGAAGTCCGCATCCAGGGCATTGGTGCTGGGCGCGAATCCGCCGTGCGCGCCATCCAGTCCGTTGGCATTGCCGTGAATATGATCAAGGATACGACGCCGATGCCCCACAACGGTTGCCGTCCCCGGAAGAGGAGGAGAGTCTAAGCCATGGGAAGATACACCGGACCAGCCTGCCGTCTTTGCCGCCGCGAAGGGCAGAAACTTTTTCTGAAGGGCGCCCGCTGCTTCATGGCCAAATGCGCGATTGAGCAAGGCCATTCCGCCCCCGGACAGCACGGAGCCCGCCGCGGCCGCAAGATGACCGAATATGGTACCCAGTTGCGCATCAAACAGCGCCTGCGCCGCCAGTTCGGGATGCAGGAAGGGCAGTTCCGCCGCTTCTTCGACGAAGCCTATCGCCGCCAGGGCGTCACGGGCGAAGTCCTGCTCCAGTTGCTGGAGATGCGCCTAGACAACCTCGTTTACCGTATGGGCTTTGCCAGTTCCCGTCGCAGTGCCCGCCAGTTCGTCCTGCACGGTCACATCAGCGTCAACGGCACGACCGCCACGATTCCGTCGATGATTCTTTCGGCGGGAGATGTGGTCGAGGTTCGTGACCGTCCGCGTAGCCGTGACTATGCGACCCGCGCCTTGGAAGCCGCTACTGGCAAACAGGTGGCCGCTTGGCTTTCTGTCGATGCCAAGGCTTTCCGCGGGGAGATCCTTGCCGTCCCGACGCGCGAGCAGATTGCTCCGATTGTGGATGAGCAGGCGATTGTCGAACTTTACTCCCGCTAGCCGGGATCCTGAAACGTCGGCTCCGCGCCCGCTTGGTCGGGGCGGAGCTTTACGAAAGGACGAAACATGGCGATTCGTGTAAGTCGTTTTGAGATGCCCGGGAAGATTGTCCGCGATGATGCGACGGCGACCGGGACTTATGTTCGTTTCTCCGCTGAGCCTTTCGAGGTTGGGTATGCCCGTACGCTGGGAAATTCCCTGCGCCGGGTGTTGCTCTCTTCGATTGAGGGGATTGCCATCACGGCGGTCAAAATCAAGGGTGTCTCGCACGAGTTTTGCTCGATTCCCGGGGTTGCAGAGGATGTCACGGACATCGTCCTGAACCTCAAGCGGGTGCTCTTCAAGAGTTACAATCGCAATCCGCGCTGGTTGAAGCTTTCCCGCAAGGAGCCGGGGGTTGTCACGGCTGCGGACTTTGCGTTGGACAATTCGATTCAGGTTCTGAATCCGGAGATGCCGATTGCCACTTTGGCGGAAGGCGCCTCTCTGGAGATGGAGGTTCTGATCAGCGTGGGGCGCGGTTTCTGTCCGGCGGAGGGGAACAAGCGTCCGGAGTTTGAAATCGGTGTGATTCCGATCGATTCGATTTTCTCTCCGGTCTCGCGGGTCAACTTCGATGTGCTCAACACGCGCGTCGGGCAGCGGACGGACTATGAGAAGTTGGTCTTGGATATCTGGACGGATGGGCGGGTCACTCCGGACGAGGCGCTGAAGACGGCGGCTGCGGTTTTGCGGCACCATCTGGATGTGTTTGTGGACTATCAGGACGATGTTCTGGAGATTATGAGCGGGGATGCGCCTGTGGATGAGGAGCGTCAGCGTCTGCGCAAGATCCTGAACATGAGCGTGAACGAAATCGAGTTGAGTGTCCGTGCGGCCAACTGTCTGAACAATGCGAACATTACCACGGTTGGTGAGTTGGCGTTGAAGTCTGAGGCGGCGATGCTCAAGTACCGCAATTTCGGTAAGAAGTCTCTGAACGAGATCAAGGACAAGCTCACGGAGTTTGGGCTGCATCTCGGCTACAAGTTCGATCTCACGCTACTGGACAAGCCGCCGGCGCCGTCTTTGGAGCCGGAGGATGATGAGATCGTCGAGGAGACGAGGGAAACAACTGAAGAAGACGAGGAATAGTAGAGTATGCGTCACAAATCTGTCGCAAAGAAGTTTGGCCGTTCGTCCGCCCATCGTGAGCAGTTGATGCGCATGTTGGTTGCGAATCTGATTCTGGCCGAGTCGATTACCACTACATTGCCGAAGGCTCGCGAGGCGCGCAAGGTTGCCGAGCGTGCGGTGACGATGGCTCGCAAGGGGACTTTGGCGGCTCGCCGTTTGTGTGCTGCGCGTCTGCGCAGTGTGGAGGCGGTGAAGAAGCTGTTTGACGAGATTGTCCCGGCGATGGAGGGGCGTCAGGGCGGCTATACGCGCATCACGAAGTTGGGTGCCCGCAAGGGTGACGCGGCTGAGTTGGTGGTGTTGTCGTGGGTTGCCAAGAAGGCTCCCGAGCCGGTGGTCGAGGCTCCTGCCGAGGTGCCGGCGCCTGAAGCGAAGTAGTTCGTTTCTCGCGTTTTGATGGACGGCGATGCCCGATTGGGTGTCGCCGTTTTTTTGTGCTGTTTTGAGGGGCGCGGAGCGTCTGTCGGGGCGGATGGGTGGGGATGATTGGGGAGGGCGGGGTGGTTGTGCGTTCGTCTTTTTTAGAGGCGGACGGGGGCGGCGGGGGATG
>JAXFQS010000145.1:0-3229 GCA_034178815.1 Kiritimatiellia bacterium
CCCATGAACCACATCCTCCGCACACCCCTGCTCCTGCTCCTCGCCGCCACCCTCGCCACACCCGCCATCGCCCAGCAGAATGCCCCCGCCGCCCCCCAGAAACAACCCGCCGAAGAACGCGCCAGACGCCAGGCAGACGCCCGCGCCAAAAGACAAGTTGACCAAGCCGTCGCACTCGCCTCCGAAGGCGAAGAACCCCGTGCCATCTCCCTCCTCGAAGCCGTCCCCAAACGCTTCCCCGAATCCACCCAGCGCTTCCGCGCCTGGCTCGAACTCGGCCGCATCCATTTGAGCAAAGGCCGTACGGACGAAGCCCTCGCCGAACTCCGCAAAGTCCAATCCGCCCCCGACCGCGATACCGACGCCGAAGCCCTCCTCCTGCAAGCCCAGGCCCACGCTTCAGCCGGACGAGAGAGCGAAGCCGCAATGCTCCTCCGGCGCGTCACCACGGACTACCCTGAGAGCCCGATTGCCAATGACGCCTGGTTCCAGATTGGCCAGATTCACTTCCGCGCCAAGCGCTGGGTTCGCGCCCAGGAGGCCTTCCGCCGCGTCGGCACCGCAGTGCCCAAACCCCTCCACTCTGACCGCCCCGTGCCCGTCCTCGCCGAGGCGGGACAGCGCCTCTACGCGGTCGTCGACGACCGCGACATAGCCGTAGCCGTCGCCCTCGGACAAAAACTTTCCGTGCGCATCAAGGCGGCTTCCGGCGACTCCGAGACGGTCGAACTCAAGCCTTATGGTCAGGACAAGGTTTCCGCCCTCGCGTCGATACCCACCACTGCCGCGCGTTCCAAGCCGGATGACGGGGTGCTGTCCATCCAGGGGGGAGAAAAGGTCTCGGTCATCTATACGGATGCGATGGACGCGTCGGGGCGGGCGAATGTTGTGCGCGAGGCGCCGGTGCGCTTTGTTTCGAGCGCGGTTCTTTCCATTATGGACGGGGCGTGGCGGCAGAGCGTCAAGGGTGTTTTCCTAGGCAATCCGGCCTTTATCCGTCTGCGCGATTTGGATCTGGATGTATCTGACAAGCCGGATGAGGCGCTGGTTGAGGTGGTCTCTTGGCGCAAGCAGCCGAAGCCTTCGCCGGAGCAAATCGCCGACGCCCTCGCCAAGGGGGAATCGGTCGACGAGAATCCCGACCCATTTACGGAGTTGGTGCGCCGGAAGGTGGTGCTTCGTGAGACGGCTCCGCACTCGGGGGTGTTCGAGGGGCGGATTGTGCTGCAGGCTCAGGAGGGGGCGGATGCTATCCGTGCGGAGGCGGACGGGAAACTTTCGTTCGAGTATCGCGATGCGCTTCATCTGGGGGGGGAAGTGCCGCGCACGGTGACGGCGGAGGTGGCTGTTCTGGTGGGTGGGTCGACGGAGCCGCAGTCGATTGTTTCTGCGGCGGCGGATCCGGTTTTGCAGAGCAGGAAGTTGTTGCTGGAGGCGCGCCTTTTGCACCAGTGGGCGTCTATTTTCAAGGAGGTTGGGCTGGAGGCGCAGGCTTCGGCGAAGGCGGACGAGGCGTTGGTGAAGGTTGATGAGATGGCGGAGATTGCGAAGCGCCACGCGGTGCCGCGGGATTTGGTGGAGCGGCGTTATGCGGTGGAGTGGGATTTGTATCTGGTGAAGGGGAATTTGTCGAAGGCGATTGAGATTTGCCACAGGCTTTTGCGGGAGTATCCGGACACGCTTCTGGCGGATCTGGCGTTTTTGAAGATTGCGAAGGTGAGGGGGGAGTCGAAGAATCCGCGGGAGGTGGAGGAGGCGGCGCGCATCTACCGTTCGATTCTGGCGATGCCGAATGCGGCGAACAAGGCGGAGGCGCAGTTCCGGCTGGCGGGGATTCTGGAGCGGGTGGCGAAGTTGCGGACGCCGCCGGCGCAGAAGCCGGACTATACGGCGGCTATTGCGGCGTACCGGCTCTGTGCGGAGAATTATCCGCAGAGTGCGTTTGCGGGGGAGTCGTTCAAGCGTATCGTGGCTTGGCAAATCGAGAAGAAGGATCTGGAGCGGGCGGAGGAGACTTTGCAGCGGGTCTTCCAGGATTATCCGGATGCGCCGTGGCTTGACGAGATGTTGTTGCGGTGGGGGATTGTCTGCTACCGGAGGGGTGATATTGCGGCGGCGAGGGAGAAGTTCCGGCGGGTTCTGGAGGAGTATCCGTCGGGCTCGGCGGCGTCTCAGGCGGGGTCGTTCTTGGAGCGTCTGGAGAAGTAGGGATTGGTATTTTACGGAAAGGACTAACTGGATATGTTGACACTGCTGATGGATGGTGGCTGGATGATGCTGCCGCTTCTGGCCTGCTCGATTCTGGGTTTGGCCGTGATTATCGACCGGGCGCGGGCGTTCCGCGCGGCGGGCAATGCGCACGAGGCGTTGCGCAAGTCTCTGCGGGCCAAACTTGAGGCGCGCGACCTGGCGGCGGCGCTCGGGACGCTTGAGGGTCAGAACGGCCCCGTGGCGGCGACGCTGCTCACGGGGGTGAACCGTCTGGTGAAACTGGTCTCCGGGGGCAAGGCGTTGCCGGAGGCGACGCTCGCGGCGGTGCGCTCGATGCAGGAGTACGCGCCCAAGGCGCTGCGCCCGCTGGAGAATCGGCTCAACTTGCTGGTGCTGGTGGCGGCGGTCTCTCCGCTACTGGGGATGACCGGGACGGTCACCGGTATGATTAGTTCCTTCGATGTGATGGCCTCCTCGGCGGGGCTCGATCCGGGGGCGGTCGCGGGCGGCATCGGCGAGGCGCTCATCACTACCGCGGCCGGACTCATTGTCGCGATTCCCTGCGCGGTCGCCTACAACCTCTACACCAAGCGCATCGACGATCTGACCGCGACCCTCGACACCTCGATGACCGACTTCATGGAGACCGTCGGGGACGACTGAACCCACCTCCGGGAGCCGCACCTGCCCGAGAATTCCTCTCGCCCGCGCTAACCTCCCGGAGCCCATCCCGCCTATCTGCAGCCTCCCAACCTGCCTACCTCCCATGCCCCGCCCCAAGCGCCCACGCCCCACAGCCGAAATTGAGACCGGATCCTTCTCCGACATCTCCTTCCTGCTGATTATCTTCTTCGTCCTGACCACCACCTTCACCAAGACCACCGGCCGCCAAGTCGACCTCCCCTCCGCCGCCCCCCCCGAGAAAGCCAAGACCGACAGCCAGCAGAAACTCCCCTCCGTCAACATCCTCCCCGACCGCATCCTCTACTCCCAGACCGGCGAAGACCCCGCCGAAACC
>JAXFQS010000153.1:0-8120 GCA_034178815.1 Kiritimatiellia bacterium
TATCGTGGTTCTTCTTGGCCACTTTAACAAGTACGCTTCCGCCCCCCCCCAACTTTCCGCCCCGGCGAATGGCTTCGGTCGTCCCCTCGAATGCTTCGACCGCCCAAACCATTCCAGCCTTGACCAAAATCGTCTGACCGATGTCTAGATCGCAGATGTCTAGCGCAATGGAATGTCCGACCTGAATGTCCTTGAACTCTCTCTCGGATGGCGCACGATTGGTGCGTGTTCCAGCGCCGGGAAGACAATCGTCCATAAAACTCGACGCAGGCATCATTCGCAAGCCAATGCGCTCGATTTGCTGAATCCAAGCGCCAAAGACCGTATGGGCATTCTTGACGGGAAGCTGCGCCAGAATCGACTTCGAGAGTGCGTCGAATCGCGCCCGGAAAAGAGCAAGTGGGGTCAGTTGCCCAGCCATTGCCGCATAGCGAATTCCTGTGGATGCCATCCATTCAAGGGATTGTTTGAACTCACCCAAACGGAAGACCCGAACCTCGTCCGCAAGATTGAGCACCGCGCGGGAAGTCCCGCCCTTGTAGCCCATGACCGTGATGCGTTCCACCCCGGCTTTGCGCATTCCTCGCATCATTTCCAGCGGATATTCTCCGGTTCCTGCCATCAATAAAACTTGGCGGGGAACATAGCCTGCTGAGTCAGCCATTGCCATACCTATCTTTCCCCCTTGTTGAGGGTCGGAATGTGAGAGAAAATGAGGTCGCCCACGCAGGCGGAAAGACGGTTGGCGACGATTGGGCATTTGACCTTGAGGAGACAGAAAAGTCCCGGATGCGTCTCTTCGTCCAGTGTCTCAAAATGCCCGTGCCCTTTGGCAATGACTAGGTCGGAGGCGTTGAAGAGGTCACGGAGTTCCGGTGGATTGACATCCCAGTTAATCCCAATGACACCACAGCCGGAGTCGATGACTGGGCAAATATCCATTAGTCCTGCGGTTTGGGCATCCTCCATCATCGCGTCATTGATAATTGGCTTAGCCTTCACCACGGCGGTGACTTGCAGGCCTGCATGCAGCAAGTGTTCAATCAGCAGACGGTCAAAGACGATTTCTCCAGCATTGTCACAGAGGTAGAGCAGGCGCTTGCCGGGCGTTGCCAATTGGTTGAAAAGTGCGAGGTCGTTGACCCCAAATGGGGCTGACACAACACCAGCCAGTTCGTGCTCGATGTCGAAACCATAGGTGACACCAGCGTCGATGATGTTGCCCGATATGGCAATACGGGATGCCATTGCCAAAGGGTCTTCTGCGGTTTCCACCAATTTCCTCAGCCGGGGCAGAAGGCGGATTGCCGTGGCGTTTGATTCCCGCTTCAGTTGGGCATATGGGTCTGCTACGCCTGTCATCTCCGCAGTTATGGCATAGGCAGGCATGGAATAGTGGGATGCGGACTGACGCATTGTCATCGTGCCCATTGCCTGGCAGACGGCTTGCATAACCATGGCCTGAAGCTCTGGGTTGGATGTCGAGGCTCGGACTACCTGAAGGGCTTGTTTGGCAAGACAGGGCACGCATTCAGCGACGGCATTCATACATAACGCCTTTCGACTCTATTTCCAAAGTTGCAGATGATGTCATAGGGGTGCGTATTCTTGAGGGTCGCCCACTCGTCAACGGGAATCTGTCCGCCGAGGCAAACGACTTCATCGCCGGGTTGCGCTTGTGGCACCTGGTCGAGCGCCACCATCGTGTAGTCCATTGAGACACGCCCCACAACTGGGCAAAGCGCGCCGGCTATTTCAACACATCCTCGGTTGGAAAGGGCCAGCGGGAGTCCATCTGCATAGCCGGCGGATATCGTTCCAATGAGCATATCGCAAGGCAATCGGTAGGTCTGTCCGTATCCCAGATGCATCCCCTTTTTCAAGCGTCTGACGGCGGCCAATCTAGTCTTGAGTTTCAACACAGGCTCGGTTTTCATACTGCGCATGCCCTCGGGGTCGTAGCAGCCGTAGAGGTTGATGCCGGTTCGGACTAGGTTAAAGGGGGGCTCAAAGGCTTGTGGAATATTGTTGATACCATCGCTTGCGGCGCAGTGGCAACATTCGAAGTGGATGCCCTCGTGGTTTAGTTCCGTTATCAAGGTGCGCATGAATCGGACTTGCCGGAGGGTGAGATCGTTGCCTCGGTAAGCCATAGGAAAATGGGTGAAAATACCTTCGAAGTGGAGATCAGGACAAGTGCGGCGGACTTCGAGTATGGTGTTGGCAGCATCCTCAGCAAGAATGCCAAGTCGCCCCATTCCGCTATCGATTTTGAAGTGGACTCTGGGTGTCCCGTTGGGTGCGGCTGAGGCATACTGCTCAATTCGCTGAGCCGTTGGAATATCAGTCACAGGAAGCACGACATTGCGGGCAACCATTTCCTCGATTTCGTCGGGGAGAATGCTACTGAGAATCTGGACAGGTTTGCCTAAGGGGAGAAGCTGGAGTGCTTCATAGGGCTCGGCGACTCCGAAACGAGGGGCTCCAACATCCTGCAAGGCACGGGCGATAGGCTGTACGCCGAGTCCATAGGCATTGGCCTTGAGCACAGGCATTACCTGTGCGGGGGCAACGGCTTCGGCGATACGACGGTAGTTGTTGGCCAGTGTAGCTAGATTGATTTCGAGCCAAACACGTCTGGGAAGGTTATTCATAGTCGTCTCGCTTATCCCCCGTTAGCAGACAACGGCATCCGCCGGCGAGTTGGATGTTCACATTTCGGCACTTTTCTTGAGCCTGGGCGCATCGTTTGGCGAAGCGGCAGCCGGTGCCCCATTCGCCTGGCGGCGGAACGCTTCCCGGAATGGAATAGAGGGGATGACCTTTGGTGCTCAAGGATGGTATGGCCTTCAATAGCGCGCGGGAATAGGGGTGCTTCGGGGCGTGGAAGAAATCGGTCGCGTGGGCGCTTTCGACAATCTCTCCAGCATACATCACCATTACCCGATTGGCCATTTGGCTGACGACTCCCATGTCGTGCGTGATGAGCCAAAGTGCAGTCTGCTCTTCGCGGCAGAGGGTACGCAGCAACTGGAGAATTTGGTTTTGAATCACGACATCCAACGCGGTGGTAGGCTCGTCGGCAATCAGCAGTTCAGGGCGAAGAGCCAGTGCCATAGCAATCATGACGCGCTGTTTCATTCCACCGGAGAGTTCGTGCGGCCAAGCTGCGAGAAGTGATTCGGGGTGATGTAATCCGACGCGAGTTAGCCAGGCGATGGATTGCGCGTTACGCTCTTTTGCTGAAAGGTCGGTGTGGAGGAGGAAAAGTTCTTCCATTTGGCGCCCGATTCGCATCAGCGGGGAGAGGGCGGACATCGGGTCTTGGAAGACAACGCCGATATGGCGTCCTCGAATCTTTTGCATTTCGCGGATGGGGAGGGAAAGAAGGCTCCTGCCGTCAAAGATGATTTCACCCTGAATGGTCGCCGGGGGGGAGGGGAGCAGCCGTGGAACTGCCATTGCAAGGGTGCTTTTCCCGCATCCTGACTCGCCAACGAGGCAGAGGGTTTCGCCCCGTTCGATAGTCAACGAAACGCTATCGACAGTTGGCTGGAGTCCATTTTCGCCCGAATAGGCGACAGAGAGGTTTCGAATGGAGAGGAGGCTCATCGGTTATACTCCTTGAGTCCCCATAGAGCGCGCAGGTCGATTAGCGGAAGAGCCAAGTAGGGCATGGGCGGAATGGAGAGGAAGAGGGCGCAAGCGCCGCTTGGGTTGGGGGGGAGCGGATAGAGGAGGTAGCGGTCTTTTTCAAGCCGCCACAAGGGCGTATCCATTGTAGCGCCACAGGTCTGGACATCGAGTTGGATGACTTCCGGGATCTTGTCCCAACTGTCCCAAACCATACGGAGCGATTGGATGTCTTTCAGGCGGATGAGGTCGCCACATTCGAGTTTCCCGTCGCCGTTTGGCTGGTAGAGCCTCACATGCCCGGTAGCAATCGAATCGGCGGATATTTTGGCGATGTATTTGAGTTGAGGATTGGCCAGAAGGGTGTCGTGTCCGCCGCTGGGAAGGGGCTGTTCGAGGCAATCTTCGGTTTTCAATGGCGGCAGGCGGGAGGCGCTCGGGATTAGTGTCGAGAGGTAGCGGGCGAAGCCTGTCTCGAAGGCAAGCATTTCGCCGATGTAGCGGTCGAACTGCCAAAGATAGCAGTTGCCCAAGTCTGGTCGGCAGAGGCGATACCAGGTTGCTGCGGCTTCGAGATGACCCCAGGGAAGGTTGCGGCGGTAGTCGTCTTTTCCCCACTTGGCGTAGTTTCTTGGAGCCTGCATATAGGCTTGCTGGAAGGCGTTGAACGCCTCGGTTTCCGAGTTGCCCTCGGCGTAGAGGCGTCCCAGTTCAATCCAATCGCGCCAGTTGTGCGGGGAAAAGGCCGGATAGGTATCGCTCATTTGTGCGGCGGGTGGCAAATCAGAGGCGGAAATCTGACTGCGCTTTCGTCCGAAGATGAGCGGTTGCGGGAGACTGACCTGTTCGAAGGCGACCGGAAGCGCCCGATGCTCGTCTGCCGACGGGTCGATAGGTGTCAATGTTCCAGAGGCAGAGTAATAGCAGGAAAAGGGGTAAGAGGTGCGGTATCCTACACCATCGGAGGTAGGCACCTCTAGGTTCAAATCGTAGATAACATAGAGGAAGCCTTGTCCGTACCGGGCCTTTTTCCAGGAGGAACAGCCCTTGGCTTGCGGAATGGCATCTCGGACGACCTTTGGCAGAGGAGTGGTATGCCTCGGCTTAGAAGCCGTAGCCCAAGGTGGTATCCCTAGCGCCAGGGCCAGCGAGAAAAAAAAGAGTGCGCGAAGATTCAAACCTGCTCCCGCTGTTCCTTCTTGACCTCTTCCCAGATTGCATCCAGTTCGGCCAGCGTGCACTCTTTCATCTCCCGTCCGCGCTCTTTGAGCCGCTGCTCGACGGATTTGAAGCGTTTTGAGAACTTGGCGGTTGCTCCGCGCAGAGCCCCTTCCGCGTCAATTTCCAGGAAGCGCGCGACATTGACCAAGGCAAACAGAATATCGCCAAACTCGTCTGCCCGTTCTTCTAGCGTGCCGTTTTGGGCGGCATCGACAAACTCCTCGAATTCCTCCCGAACCTTCTCGATGGCGCCCGAAGAATCTTTCCAGTCGAACCCTACCCGCGAGGCCTTGGCTTGAGTTCGTTGCGCCTTAAGCAATGCCGGCAAAGCATCGGGAACACCATCGAGAGCGGAACTCTTGGGTTTCTTCCGCTCGGTCTGCTTGATGCGTTCCCAGTTCTGCAGAACCCTGTCGACCGTCTTGGCCTCTACTTCGCCAAAGACATGGGGGTGGCGGCGAATCAATTTGGCGTTCAGGTCGGCAATGACATCATCCAGCGTGAACGCACCTTCCTCCTCCCGGATGGCACATTGGAAGACCACCTGGAGCAGGACATCCCCGAGCTCTTCCCGGTGGTGCGCCGCATCGTTTTCGTCAATCGCTGCCAACAGTTCGTAGCACTCCTCCTGGAGACAAGGCTTTAGGGTCTGAAGGGTTTGGACGCGATCCCAAGGACAGCCGTCTGGGGCACGCAAGCGCTTCAGAATGGCGCGCAATTCATCAATTTTGCTCATCGGTTTACTCTCCATCCTCTACGGGAAATTGCCACTGTCGGAGTTTTCCAGCAATGAAATCGGTACAGTGCTTTTGGACCTCCTTGGCGCTACCTTTGTCGACCGACATCGGCTTGCCGCAGGAGAAGCGCATCGGCTTGGTGATGTCGACGGGACCAAAGTCTTTGGTGTACTTGCCAACGCCTAAAATATTGCACTGAAGGGCAATCGGCACCACCGGGACGCCCGCTTTTTCCGCCAATTTCACGGCAATCGAATTGAACTGTCTGGGGCGGAAAACGCTCCGCCTGGTGCCTTGCGGAAAAATCAGAAGAGATACGCCGGATTTGAGGATTTCCGTTCCTTCCTTGAGTACCTTGGCCAAATCCGTCCGCGGATTGTCACGGCCCAATGCGACGATAGGTTTTGTCTTGAATGCGCGTCCGGCTATCGGCACATCCAGCAACTGTTTCTTGAGTACGATGCCGACCCTTCCGTAGAGCAAAAGCAAGGGGGGCAAGGTCACCGTCTCTAGCATGCTCATGTGATTGGCCGCGTAGACCACAGGGAGATTCGCTTGTGCCAACTGGTTAAAGCCTTCGACCTCAATCGTACCACCCAAGCGCTCGATGTCGACCCACGGGCGCCCGGCGTACTCAATCCAAGAATCCCAAGAAAAGTTGCCGCGCTTGGCGGCCATTCCCGAGGTAAGAAAAGCCCGAAGCATCGACCAGTTCAGCCGGAGTGTGGTTGCTATTCCGTTTCGGGCTGGATGGGGACAAATCGAGGGCGGGGTAGCGTAGCGGCCTGTCTCGCGGATAAGCGGGACGATGTCATTTCGGAATATTCTCATGATGGGGCTTCCACCTTTGGAATTGGAGGCGCGATCAAGGCGTCGAGACGAGCCGAGACTGCCGCCACGAACTGACGTTTCTGGGCATAACTGCCCGGGAAAAATGCCGCCTTGAATCCGCCCAGCAAGAGCCGCCTGGTCGCCTCTTGGTTCAAGCCAAGTCCGTCAATGACCAGACGCAATTCCTTCGTCAGCGTGGTCGCGGAAACCAGGCGATTATCGGTGCAGACAGCAACAGAGAGATTGGCCTCAATCATTCGGGCGATTGGGTGGCGGGCAATATCGAAGTCGAGTTCCGGAATCGTCTGAAAATTGCTGGTCGGACAGACCTCAAGCGTAATGCGGCGGGAGGCAATGTACTCGACAAGCGAACGGACATAATGACGCGGATTGGCAATGGAAGTGGCTTGCACGGCATCTGCCGAAAATAAGGAGGTCCCATGCCCAATGCGTTCGGCATGGCATCGCGTGATGGCTTCGTAGATAGATTCCGGCCCGTAGCCCTCGCCCGCATGGACGGTTTTGCGCAAAAATGCCGCATGCGCTTCCGAAAATGCCCGTTCGTGCGTTTTGGGCGGATAGCCGTTTTCCGCCCCGGCAAGGTCGATGCCGACAATCGGGATTCCAAGCCGATCCCTAGCATCAATGGCCAAACGCACGAGAGCAGTGGAGAGCAAGGAGGCAAATTCCTTGTCGGAAGAGGCGGGGAGAATTCGGTGCAGGGCCCGGTAGTAGGGGCTCATTGCGGGGCGGACATTGCGCATCGCACAGCAGATAATGCCCCAATGAAATGGTATGTCATCCGGCGAGCGAGTGTGGTTGAAAGCGTGTTCCGCGCGTTCGCAACCTTGGGCAACGGACTGGAGTGCCGTCAGGGCGGATGGGACATCAGCCGCTAGCAGTTGGGGTGCGTAGCGGATTTCAAGATAGCGAACCCCTTCGGTTTGCGCATCTAGGCAGAGTTCATAGGCTACTCGCTCGAGCGCTTCGGGAGTGCGGAGAACCGCGCAGGTTAGGCCAAACCCCTTGAGATAGGCTTCCAGACTTTCGTAGCGGGGCTTGAAGACGGTAGTCTGCAAGCCACTCTCGGAGTAGGACGGAAGTGCCACTCCTTCTTCCTTCGCCAGATCGATGAGGGTTGCAAGGCGGAGACTGCCGTCCAAGTGGACATGCAGGTCGCTTTTGGGAAGGCTTCGGAGAAGTTCGTCCGTCATGGCGTGCCGCTCCACTGAGCGATGATATCGGCAGGCGGAACGCTTTCGAGCAATGCTGTGCGAATGGTCGAACCGCCGTAGAGTTTGTCAAACCATTCGGGGCGAGCATCGGTGGTTTGCCAGATGTCTGGACGCAGGCGGGTGAGGATACTCAAGAGGTGAATGGATGCCGAGATCGGGCGATAGTCACGGAAATTGGTGACGAAGAATCGCACGCCATCGCGTTCCTTGCCATTCGAAACATAGAGGAATGGCGAACAGGCAAGCCCGGAAAGGTGCGCGCGGGAGAGTTCTGCGGCAAGGTGTTCAGAAGCAATTCCATTGAGGCTGACAACACGAAAAGCCATTGAGCCCTTCCGGTCGCAGTCGACGGCAGGCAAGGCTTCGGTGAAGACGGTCAAGGGAAAGAGTTGAGCGGATTGCCAAGTGCGGATGGCAGGCGAGGGGGGAATAAAGTCCAGAGATGACGGGAAAGTGCAAGGAA
>JAXFQS010000026.1:0-3424 GCA_034178815.1 Kiritimatiellia bacterium
GACCAGTCGAGGGTCTCGTCGGCGCGGAGGATGGGCGGCAAGAGCAGGGCGGCCAGGGCGGCCAGGAGAATCGGTCGAAGGGAGGTCATAGCGCAGTGGTGGAAGTGTGTCTATGATGCACTGAAGAAGGGTGCTTTGTCAAGCCTTGGTTGGCAGGTGACGCGGAGAAATGTTGCAGTGGCGGCGCGGCGTGGGTGTGACGGTGGGGCGGTCGTAGGCGAGAGCGGAGGGGCGTGGCGGGCAGGTTTCGGGGACGGGCTCGGGCAGGTTTGGAGGCGATTCCCTTCGGACGGCGCGAAGGAGGGGTTGCCAAAACTCCACAATGTTGATATACTATCCCGCAATTTTTGAGAGGAGATGCAGCTGTGAAAAGCAAGGAAGAAGTCCATAAAATCGCGGTGTACTTCAACCGCATCATCGGTCAACTCCGCGCCATCGAGAAGATGATGGTGAAGGACAAGTCCGCCGCTGCCGATATTCTCATCCAACTCCACGCCGCCGACGCCGTCCTGCACAATATCGCCGCCGAGATTGTCGGAGACCACCTCAAGAAACTGTTGGACTCCTCCGAGGGCAAGCCCGACCCAGAGGCGGTCGAAAAAGAGTTCTCCAACGCCCTCAAACAGTTCTACCTCATCCGCTGAAATTCCCCCTTTTTCCCCCACCCGCCCGAACGGCGTTGGCCGACGATTCCAAGGCAGGCCGCGCCGGACACCTCGGGTAGCCGTGCCGCTGGCGGGCAAGGGGTTTTGCCCCACTGAAGTCCCTTGTGCGGGTCAGTGCTGAGCCTTTTGTCGCCAGTGCCGACCCGCCTTCTTTTTCGCCGCTCCGTGTGCCGCCACGCGTCCCCCAAGATGCGCCCAAAGGGAGACCGCGATGGCGGGGCGCGGAGACAAGCGGGCCGTATGAAAGGCCGCGTCTGGTTGCCCGACAGCATCCAAAAAGCAACCGGTAAGCCGAAAGAGGGGGGTGCCAAAAGCGCGGGGCTGTGATATAACACTCTCATTCGAAGGGATGTGTGAGATGAAGTTGAAGCAACTGGCATTCGTGTTGAGCGTGGCGTGGTGCGCGATGGCGCAGGGGCTGGACACGGGGGCGTTCGGCAAGCGGATTAAACTGACCTTCAAGCAGATCGGCGAGTCGATGCCGATCGCCGTGCGCCTCGCGGAAGGCGGGGTGGAAGGTTTCGCCTACGCGGATTGCGCAGAAGGCGGCGCGGATCTGCGGGCAACCTGGTCGGACGAAACCGAACTGCCGCTGGAAATCGAACGCTGGAACGACCGACGGCGAGAGCCTCCTCTGGGTGCGCGTGCCTGACTTCAAGAGGGGGGACAAGGCGACCACCCTCTACAACAATCCCGCGCCCGAGACCGCCCCCGACAGCAGTTTGGTCTGAACAGGCTTCTCGGTCGTGCACCACCTCAATGCGCTCGCCGCCGCCCCCGGATCGGCAAGCGTCTCCGACCTCGTCAATATGACCTTCGTCGAAGCCGTTCTCGGGCTGGGTGCGAAGACCGTCAGCACCGCCAACGGCGGCTTCGAGTTCAACGCTTCGGAAGTGGCCAAAGGCATCACCGACCCCTCGCGCTTCACCGTCTCGATGGTCGTGAAAGTGTGGAACGGTTACCTGCAGCACGGCAGACGCTTCGCGACCAACAAGACTGCATACAACGGGCCGGGCTTCGATGTGATGTACTTCTCCTCGAGCACCGTCAAGGACAAAATCACCGTGCGCGGCGACAACGCCAACAAGACCGCCCACTTCG
The DNA here is from genome assembly GCA_034178815.1 of Kiritimatiellia bacterium. Classification (GTDB taxonomy): domain Bacteria; phylum Verrucomicrobiota; class Kiritimatiellia; order RFP12; family DVOR01; genus JAXFQS01. Next base: position 1,767 of record JAXFQS010000026.1, read on the forward strand.
ACCCCTCGGGCATCGACTGGACACAGCCCCACCACCTCGCCATCGTCTTCGACGGTGACACCTGCGCCTGCTATGTCGACGGCACCCCCCTCACCACCGACGGTGTCGCCACCAGTGCCGCCATCGACCCCGTCTCCACCCACGCCAACACCCTCTACCTCGGAAAAAACAGCGACCTCGGCACCGTGCTCCCGGGCATCTACGATGAGTTCCGCCTGCGCAACGGCGCCGCCACCCCCGAGGACATCGCGTGCGAATACGCCGATTTGATGAACGCCGGCGCCGGCCTCTACACCCTCCGCGCGGATCTCGGCGCGCCCACCATCCTCTACTTTCGCTGACCCCCGCCAAGGCGGCAAAACCGCCTGAACCCTGACCACATCGATTACGCCACCCAGCCCTAGAAGTGGGGGCGAACCGCGGATGTTCGAACGTGCGGCATCCGTCTCAAAAAAAGAGCCCCGGCGGGCAGAGGGTCGTCCCCCCTCCGCCCGCCCTACCGCATCAGCTTGATTCGCGTCTAACCGCCCCCCTCCCCCCCCTGCGACGAGCCCCCTGCCCTGCCCCCTGCACCCCCGTTCCCCTCAAACCAGCCCGCGCTGATTGCCGCCCCCTGCGAACCCGTTCCGCCCAGACCTGTCCGCGCTGATTGCCACAACCTGTCCCGCCTTTGCGCTGGCTCCAACTTATCACCCGCCGCCCAACCTGCCTAAGGGCAAGACGGGTTCAGCGTGGCGACGGCTCTGAGAATGAAGAAGGGCGCGGGGAAGCGGTGGGCGCAGCTGGGCGGCCCAACCACGCCCCGCATAGGGGTGGCAGGGCAACGGGTTAGAGGAGGCGGTGGCGGACGGCGACGCCCCCTACCCAATCCCACCCGCCGTGCCGATGGTTTGCCGGGGGCGAGGCGGAGATTAAGGGGCGCGGGTGTGTTTGAAGTAGGAGGTGCAGGACCGATCGAGGGTGATGGTGCGGCGGCGTTTGGCGGGGTCTTTCAGGAAGGGAAGTTCGAGGGTGAGCGTGTCGGTGGGGCACAGCTCTTGGCGGAAGGCGAGCAGAAGCAGCTCGTCGGTTGCCGGGGCGTGGTAGGCGAAGGCAGTCCAGCCCTTGCGGTCGTCGGGTGCGCGCCAGGGGGTGAGCGCGTAGAAGTCCTTCAGGAGGAGGTGGGGAGGAGGATGCGAAGAGACGCGGCGGGCTTCACAAACCGCTTGACGGAGAGGGAAGGCAGGAAGTGAAGTTTTTCTTCAGCGAAGCCGGAACGAAGTCCGAGGAAGTGACATCCTGCCGAGAGCGGCGCGCGCCCGGTTCGCTCGTCGGGTTGCGCGCGCAAGAATCCAAACGCAATACTGTGGCGTCGCCCCAGCCCCCATCAGGGGAGCTCGCGCCCCTGAACCCCAGACGCGCGTCCGAATATGTCCGCGCTATCCGCGTTTATGCTCTACGAACGCTTCAGAAAAGGATTTTCACATTTCCCCCTTGACGCAATACATACTTGACCCTTTTATCCCCGCATGTCCGGTCATGGGATCTTGAGCCCTAGCGATCTTTCCAAGAGCGATTTTCCTGTCCCCACACGCAGAGCTGATCAAGAATCTTCATCAGGGATTGGCCGCGTGCGGTCAGGGTATATTCGACCTTCGGCGGAACCTGCGGATACATCT
>JAXFQS010000060.1:0-4478 GCA_034178815.1 Kiritimatiellia bacterium
CGAACTCGATTTACGGCACGGCTACGAAGCCGGGGCGGTATGTCGTCACCGTGAAACTCACAAACGGTACGGTCAAGAAGCCAATCGAGAAGAAGTTTACTCTCGTGGTCGACAACTTGACGGCTGCGAACGATGATTTCCTGGAGACGCCTGCGAACGCGCGTGGCGAACGGTATGACCTTTCGGTCGGAGTGAGCGACCTTTCCGGGCTGCCGAATCTTGCTCTGAAAAGTTCGTCGGCAAAACTTTCGGTCTCGGGACTTCCCTCGGGGCTCAAGTATAATGCCAAGACGGGGGCTATCTCGGGGGTTCCGAAGAAGGCTGGCTCTTTTACGGTCTATCTGACCGTCTCCGAGGGTCGGACGAAGCGGATTTCCACCGTGACGCTTGATGTCGCCGCCCTGCCCAACTGGTTGGTGGGATCCTACGAGGGCCTTGGCGAGTACGATCATTGCAGTTCGCCGGAAGTCGTTCCCATGCTTATAGGTACGCTGGCGGTCTCTTCCGCCGGCAAGATCTCCGGGAAGGTGACGCCCTTTATCGGTGCGGGACGGTCTTACCCGAGCGCCTCTTTCTCGCTTGCGGCGTTTGACCGCGTGGAAAGGGCTCCGGATGGTTCCGCCCGCTACTACGCAACGATTACTACCACCTTCACCAATCAGCGCAAGAAAATCACCGTCTCGCGCGAAGTGGAGTTTTCGTCTGAGATGTGTTGCGATTGTCTTGCCGGCGGATGCGGATACGCGTTGGTCGATGACTCTCAGGGGGATGATGGTTATAGTATCTGTCTCGGCCTGAACCAGAACCTCTTGGCCCGAAAAGACTTCATTTCGCCGCTGAAGAGCACCATCACCCTCTCGGACACCTACGAAGAGAACCAGTCCCTCACGGCGAAGATTAGCCCTAAAGGCGCTGTCGACCTCATCATTAAGGAGGGAAAAGGAACCCTCAAGGCTAAAGGCAAGTTGGCGCTGTCGGGGTATGTTGACGGGACGACCGCTTACGCTGCCCAAACCACCTTCCGTCTTTCGGACGGTCGTGTTGGCTATGTTGACATCCTGCTCAATACCGACGAGCAGGGCAACATTGTCCAGGAAGGCTCTTGGATTGAGGGGTTCTACCTCTATGACTGGAACAACTACCCCGAACCGTAGCTGCAGTAGGCTTCGCGACATAGGGATGGTTCGCCGCACGAGAACAGCCAGCCTAATGCTTCTGACCGCGATGCTGCTCGCGGTCGGGGCACTCTGGCGCTGGCGTACCGTGCCGCAACCATCCCCTGCTGTCCCACCTTCCCTTGCCGACAGGCCAACCCCCACAACACAAGGCCTCCGCCCCGATGAGACGCGCGACTTGGTCGAAACGGTTCCCGAGGTCGTCGCGATTGAGGTGCCGGACGACCCGCAACCGACTGTCCAAGAGCGCGCCTTGGCGGCGTGGGAGCAGGCCTTTGAGCAAATCGTCCAGCAGCAAGAGGCCGAAGGATGGCGTCCCTCCCAACAGGATATCGCCCGCTTCAAGGCTCTGTTCGAAGGAATGGATAGCCAGATGCGCCTGGAGCAGATTCCCCACGCGCAGCACCTCTTTAACGATGCGGCATTTGGATTCCTGAAGGCAATTTTGATGGATCCTGCCGAGCCGCAAGCGGTGCTGGAATCGATATTTTACGACCTTTTGAGGCGTCCGGCGACGCTGCAGCAAGCAATCCTGCGCGAAGTATACGCCGTGAAACATCATCCGCTTCGAGCCGCCATCGAGGCAGTTGACTGACGATAGGACGCATCCGCGGCGTCACGCGCAAACGGTTGGCAGGAGTCAGGGGGAGCGGTTGGCATGGTCGTGCCCCCTTGGTAGATTGGTTAGACTTGCGGAGGTGCATAGCGGGCGATGATTTGGGTACCGCGTTCGCGGATGGCGGCCTGGGTGTAGCGGTGGGCGAGAAGGTCTTGGGCGAAGGACTGCATGATGGCGTGAGGAACGGTGGTGATGACCTCTTTGACGGGGAGTACGAGTGAGGCGCTCATGCTGAGGTGGTGGATGCCAAGACCGATGAGGAGCATCGCGTAAATTGGGTCGCCGGCCATTTCGCCGCAGACGGAGATGGGAATATTGTGGCGGGCGGCGGCTTGGGCGGAATTGAGAATGAGTTTGAGCAGCGCGTGATGGGTGGGGTCGTAGAGCTGGGCGATGAGTTCGTTACCGCGGTCGACGGCGAGGGTGTATTGCGTCAGGTCGTTGGTGCCGATGGAGAAAAAGTCGGCGTAAGGTGCGAATTCGTCGGCGCAGATAGCGGCAGAGGGAACTTCAATCATAACGCCGAGGCGGGGATTTTTGATATGCGGGATGCCTTCGGTTTCCAAATCGGCCAAGGTCTGGTCGAGCAGTTGGCGGCTCTCATGAAGTTCCTCAAGGGTTGTGACCATGGGAAGCATGATGGCAAGTTCGCCGTGTGCTCCGGCCCGGAGTATGGCGCGAAGTTGGCGGCGGAAGACTTCCGGTTCTTGGAGGAGATAGCGAATGGAGCGGCGGCCGAGGAAAGGATTGGCTTCGGCGTAAGGGGTTTTTTCGTTGCCGGGTACTTTGTCGCCACCGATGTCGAGAACGCGTAAGACGGCGAGACTGCCGGCGGTGGCTTGGACGAGTTGGGTGTAGGCGGTGTATTGTTCTTCTTCGGTTGGTTCGCGACCGTAGGAGAGCCAAAGGTATTCGGTCCGGTAGAGTCCGACGCCATCGGCGCCGCAGGTGCGGATGTTGTCGAAGCCGATGCTCTGGTCTGTGTTGACCATCAGGCGGATGTCGATGCCGTCTGGGGTTCGCGAGGGTTTGTCGCGCAGAGCCAAAAGTCGGGTTCGGGCTGCGACTTGTTCGGTGGAGGCGTCTTTGGCACGCTGGCAGTCGGCTTCGGTGGGGTCGATGATGGCCAGGGCGCGGTAGGCGTCGAGCAGGATGGTTTGTCCGGTGGCGAGGGGGGGGAGGTTTCGGGCGCCGACGATGACGGGGATGCCGAGGGCGCGGGCGACGATTGCGGTGTGGCTGGTGCCGTTGCCCCTTCGGGTGAGGATGCCCAGCAGGTGCTCTCGGGGGAGGGACATGATGGCGGAGGGGGCGGGTTCGTCGGCGACGATGATGGAGGGGGTATCGAGCTGGAGTTGGTCGAGTTCGGCGGTGCGTCCGGTGAGGTTGAACATGAGGCGCCGCCGGATGTCTTGGAAGTCGAGGGCGCGTTCTTTGATGTAGGCGTCGCCCATGCGGGTGAGCATGCCGATGAATTCGTCTAGAACGGCGTAGACGGCGTATTCGGCGTTGCAGAGTTTGGAGGTGATGCGGGCGACAACGGAGTCGTAGAAGAACTTGTCGTCGATGACCATCCGGTGGGCCTCGAAGATGTCTTCTTCGCCGTTGGAGGCTACAATGCCGGATTGGACGGCGAGGCGTTTGAGCTGGTTCCGGGTGTTCTCTAGGGCGACTTCGAAGCGGGCAATCTGTTCGGGGATTTTGGCGGCATCGACGACGATCCGAACGGGCTCTTCGACGAGGCATTCGTGCAAAGCGTAGACTGGCCCTGCTACCAATCCTTCGGCTACGATGGTGCCTAGGAGTTTGACCGTTTCGTTAGCCATAATGCCCCGCTTTGGTGGGTATCTTATTGTTCGTCCGGAATGTCGAACTTGCGCTTGACTAGGCCTTCGAGGGCGTCGAGGGCTTCGGTTGCCTCTTCGCCGGAGGCGGTCACTTTCAGGACGCTGCCGCAGAGGGCTTCGAGGGTCATCAGGGCCATGATGCTTTTGCCGGAGACGACGGTTCCGTCTTTCTCGACCTGCACATCGGCGTTGAATCGCGATGCAATCTTGGCGAAGAGTCCCGCGGGGCGAACATGCATGCCGTATTTGTTCAACAGCGTCATCTCTCTGGATTCAACCTTCATTTTTCCTCTCTTCCGATGTGCCGGGAGTGATCCCGGCGAGCGTCATGTGATAGTTCATAATCTGCCGATCGAGTTCCACAGAGGCAAAGTACCCGTTCTGCCGCAGTTTGAAGTCCTGCGCGGCGGTCTCGACCAGAGTCACCAGATCGCGCCCCGCCGAGACGGGAATGATAATCTGCGGGAGTTGCCGACCAAGCAGTTCGCGCCTCAAATCCGCCATACCCGTGCGGTCGAGATCGCGCACCTCTTCGGCCTTGCGGAGCGTGACAACGAAGTTCAACTCCTTCTGCCCGCGCACGGCCGAGATGCCGAAGACTTGCGGCACATTGATGATGCCAATCCCCCTGATTTCCATAAAGAACCGGGTTGACGGCAAGGCCGAGGCCACGATGCGTCCCGAGGCATCCAAGCGCAACTGTGTCAGGTCGTCCGCCACCAGCGCGTGCCCACGCTTGATGAGCCCAAGTCCCGTTTCGCTCTTGCCGAGCCCAGCCTCCCCTTCGATTAGAACGCCTACGCCGGCGACCTCCACCATCGTGCCGTGCAGACGAAC
>JAXFQS010000065.1:0-9652 GCA_034178815.1 Kiritimatiellia bacterium
CGTATCGCTATCAGGCGCTCGTTCCGCAAATGTCCTGATGAAGTCCACATTCTCTTCAGCAAGCAAATCGCCATCCTTGCCCGTGTTAAATAGGCTCATCAAATCAGGCGTCAGAATCGCCGCATCCTCTTCCGCCACCTCAGGCTCACCCTTGCCCGAAATGTTGTGGCGGTTCGAAAGCGTCGCAATCCGACCAATCTCAGCCGCATTCTCAGTCAAAAGGCGCTGCACCAGCACCGGCTTCTTCATCCCTTCAGGCGGCAATGCAATGCCCTGTTCACGAGCCCACGCCTGCACCTGCTGCGAATAGTCCTTGTCGAACCGCCCCTTCTCGTCGAGCGAACGCAACATCATCGTGCGGCCATTGCCGGAAATCACCTGGTTCTTGCCGTCGACAATCGGCGCTCCGCCGTCCGACAGATACGAATGCGTCAACAGCATCGGGTCGAAGTTCCCCTCCTTGACCGCGCCAATCACCTGAAGTTGCGACGCCTTGCGCGTCCTATCGCGCGGCTGAAGCGCCTGGTCGAACTCCTTGCGCTCGCTGGAGACCACATCATCCAAATCGACCCACGCCCACCGCGTCTGAAACTGGAAGTTCTCATTCGGCGTCCGATGTGTCACAATGTAAGCAGGAACTTTCGTGCCGTTCAAGCCAACTTTCCCGTTGACATCATGGGAACCTTTTGATACGCTACCAGCGGCTTGGTTGACCGAGGAAGTTCTACTTCTGAGATGTGTCCCAAGCCTTCTTGTTTCTTTTGGGGATCTATTGGTGTGAATGGTATTGATATACTCCTTCCCGCCTGACTGCTAAGTCCCGACTTAGAATATAACTCCGGATGGAGACTTCCACGAGAATGTTCGCCTGCCAGTCTTTTTGTCAAATTTCTTGACACCATTTGCAATGATGTCATCGATATAAGCGTCCAATTCCTGAATGGTAAATCCGCTTGTCCTAGCCGTACCAAAGTCGACAATGTGCTTGGCCGCTATTTTCCTAGTTCCTGTCTTTCTAGACCCTATGTCGAGATGGATTTCTCGCTTGATACCATTTGAATCAGAATACGAATAGGAACGCGGCTTTCCATCAAAGAATGATTGGACAATATTGTGCTTTGGCTTATAGTTTAGACCAATATAAGCCCTTATTTTAGAATCCCCCCGTTCCTTGTATTCCTGTATGTCGGACTGAACTCTGTCGATAAGTTTCTGAGTCGGCTCTCCGTCCTGCGTCATCAGTTCGTCAATGTCAGGGCAGGCCTCAGCGTATTCCCTCAAAAACTCTGAATTTTGTTCGTCTAGAATATCTGCTTCAGGATTGTACAGGCTAAAAATTCTAGGAGTTAGTCTACTTTCGAAAAGCTTTATAGACTGAACGGGTTTCGATTCTTTGCCTTCTTCAGGCTGAGCAGGCTCAGATTCAACTATTGCAGATTCTGAATTATCGGTTGATTCAGGTTCGCTTACTGCCGGCCCCACCATTTCAATTCTCAAGAAGCCGCAAAACCTTTTGTTATGGCGTTAGGTTCATTGGCGTTTTCTGTTGCCGCCTACCTTCCGCGTTGGCAATGTTGCCCCTTCCTCCGAAGCAGGTGGTTTGCAATTCTGCAATGCATTGCAAGTCAAAGTTGATTGGCGAAACCTAGATCTTTTGTGGCTTGATTTTGACTTTACCGCTCGGATTTGGTAGAGTTTGTTTAGGGCAAGTTGTGGACTGCCCCAATAGTAGGCTATGTGGCCAAGTGAAGGTCAAGCCCAATCTCCAGAAAGTGACTTTGAATGACATCTTGGAATGAAATCCGCAAGGCGGCGACAGCGTTTTCGAAGCGTTGGCGGAGCGCCCACGACGAGAAGTCGCAAGCGCAAAGTTTCCTGAAAGAGTTCTTCAATGTTTTCGGCGTGGATGCCGTGGCGGTGGCAACATTCGAACATCGCGTCAAGTTCGCCGACGGTTCGCAAGGGTATGTCGATTGCTTTTGGCAGGGCAAGATTCTTGTGGAGATGAAGTCCCGCGGGCGAGACCTCGATGCCGCCTATCGTCAGGCAATGGATTATGTGCGCTCGCTGCCCAATATTGCCGAAACGCCTCGCGCCATTGTCGTCTCGGACTTCGCCCGCATCCGGTTCTACGACCTTTCCCGCGACTGCGCCCTGACGGAGTTTCCCCTCAAAGACTTGCGCAAGTATGTCACGCTCTTTGGCTACTTGATTGGCTCGGACGGAAGCGAGGAAATCCGGGAACAGAATCCCGTCAACCGCAAGGCGGCCGAGAAGATGGCCGCGCTTCACGACGCGATGAAGGCTGTCGGCTACGAGGGTCACCCGCTCGAAGTCTATCTTGTCCGGCTGCTTTTCTGCCTCTTCGCCGAGGATACCGGAATCTTCAAGCCCGGGCAGTTTTCGCATTTCATCAAGACCCGAACCGCCGAAGACGGCAGCGACCTGGCGCCGCAGCTGGCGCTTTTATTCGATACGCTCAACCGCGAAAAGCGGCTGGTGAATCTCGACGAAACAATAGCCGCGTTTCCCTATGTCAACGGCGGGCTCTTCGCCGACACGCTCCCTTTTGCCGCCTTCTCCTCGGAGATGCGCCAAGCGCTGCTCGCCTGCGCTACCCTCGACTGGTCGAAAATCTCGCCTGCCATCTTCGGCGCGATGTTCCAAGGCGTGATGGACGAGAAAGCCCGGCACGACCTCGGCGCCCACTACACGAGCGAAGAGAATATCCTGAAACTTATCCGTCCGCTCTTTCTGGACGGCTTGCGCGCGGAGTTTGACGCTCTGTGTGCCTTGAAGAGCAGCGCCAAACGCAGCCGGCTTCAAGCCTTCCACGACAAAATCGCCGCGCTTGCGTTCCTCGACCCCGCCTGCGGCTGCGGCAACTTCCTGCTCATTGCCTACCGCGAACTGCGCCGCCTAGAGATGGATGTGCTGGAGGAGCTGCACAAGGACGACTCCTCTTTGCACCTCGACATATCCGTGCTTTGCCAGGTCTCCGTGGCGCAGTTCCACGGCATCGAGATTGAACCCTTCCCTGCCGAAATCGCCAAGGTTGCCCTCTGGCTGATGGATCACCTTTGCAATATGGAAGTTGCCGACCGCTTCGGACAGTACTTCATCCGAATCCCAATCAAAGACGCCCCGCACATCCTCTGCGCCAACGCCTTGACGATGGATTGGGGAAGCCTTTTAGCTGCCAAGGGCAAACAACACGGTTTCGACTACATTATGGGCAACCCGCCCTTCTTGGGCTTTACCTGGATGAGCCCAACTCAAAAAGCCGATATGCTTGCACTCTTCCCCAAGAACAGGAACCTTGATTTTGTCTGTGGCTGGTACAAGAAAGCGAATGACCTCATTGAGGGCACGCCAACCCGTTGCGCATTCGTTTCGACAAACTCCATCACGCAGGGCGAGCAAGTCGCTCCGCTCTGGTCTAATCTCAATGCCGAAATAGACTTCGCTTACCGCACTTTCAAATGGCACAACGAGGCGAAGGGTAATGCCGCGGTGCATTGTGTCATCATCGGGTTTCATTCAAAATCTCCCGTAGCGAGTGCAAAGGACGCGGAGAGAACCATTTACGAGTCCGACGGAACAGTGATTCCGGCAAAACACATAAACGCTTATCTCGTCGACGGGCCTAATGCTATAGTCGAAAGCCGCAACAAGTCCCTTTGTGATGTGCCGCAGATGATCTACGGTAACAAGCCTGTTGATGGTGGAAATTTGATTATCGAAGCAAATGAATATGAAGCGTTCATTGCGGCAGAGCCTTTGTCTGTCAAGTATATCAAGCGCTTGATTGGTGCGAAAGAGTTCTTGCACAATATTCCTCGATATTGCCTCTGGTTGAAAGATGCAGCGCCGAGCGATATTGCCAAAATGCCGCTTGTAAGGGAGCGGATTATGAGGTGTCGCGAAATGCGTCTCTCAAGCCGTGATGCTGGAGCGAGGAAATTGGCAATGACGCCGGGTTTGTTTCGTGAAACAAACAATCCCCCAACCGCTATCATCGTGCCTAGTGCAACATCAGAACGGCGCGAATATATTCCCATAGGCTTTATTGATGATTCGGTGATTGTGACGAATGCGAATCTCTTTATCCCTAACGCGACGCGGTATCACTTTGGCGTGCTGACCTCGCGAATGCACAACGCGTGGATGCGGGCGGTGGCGGGGCGGTTGGAGATGCGATACCGCTATTCGAAGGATATTGTCTACAACAACTTCGTTTGGCCAGATTTGGAGGGGGCGGTCGCCAAGAAGGGGAAAATCGAGGAAGCCGCCCAAGCGATCCTCGATGCCCGTGCGGCCCATCCGAAGGCGACGCTGGCCGACCTTTACGACCCGCTCACTATGCCGCCCGATTTGGTCAAGGCACACGCCCATCTCGATGCGCTTGTCGACAAGGCTTATGGGCTTTCCCCCTCCGCGACCGATGCCGAGCGTGTCGCGCTCCTCTTCAAACTCTACGCCAAGCGGGTGGCCTTGACCAAGTAAGGCGTCGTTGCACCTCGTCCGCACCTTCGCTAGGCAGCAGTCGGGAGGATTCGTATTTAGGATGGGGAGGGGCTCCTTGCTTCGACCGGCCCTCTATCCTGCGCACCTACTGGAAGGATGCTTGCAAACCTTTTCTACGGCCAACTTCGCGCCAATCGCGGCGGTCTGTTCTTTACATTGGCGGAAAGTTTTGGCATACTAGTGCGCTTCACGGCATAGCCGTTTGGAGATGAGATTATGAAGCAATACAAGGTTGGTCTGGTAGGCATTGGCGCGGTCGGAACCGAGATGATCAAGGTGCTCCGCCAGCGCAAGTTCCCCGCCTCTGAAATCCGTGTCCTGGCAACGCGCGACCGCGACGAGACAATCGCCGGCGAGACATTCCATGTCCGGGCAACTACCGCCGAGGCGTTCGACGGGCTCGACATCGTCCTCTTTGCCGGCACCGAAGGCTCCAAGGGCGCCTCCAAAATGTGGGGTTGGGAGGCCGTCAAACGCGGGGCCATCGTGATCGACAACGGCGATGATTTCCGAATGGACGACCGCGTCCCGCTCGTCATCCCCGAAATCAACCCCGAAGCCCTCGACAAGCATCAGGGCTTCATCGCCAACCCCAACTGCTCGACCATCATTACCTTGATGGGTATTGCGCCCCTTCATCGTGTCAACCCCTTGCGCCACTTGACCGCCGTCACCTACCAATCGGTCAGCGGTGCGGGTGCGGGCGCCATTGCCGAACTCGACCAGCAGGTCAAGACCTACGCCGCCGGAGCCCCCATCGTCGAGAAGAAATACTTCCCCCACCAAATCGCCTTCAACATCCTGCCGCAGATTGGCTCGCCCAAAAAGGAGATGCCCGGCTTCACAACCGAAGAGGCGAAACTCACCTTCGAGTCGCGCAAGATTCTCTCCGACCCTACCCTTCGCATCGGGTGCACCTGTGCCCGCGTTCCAGTCTTTTACGCGCACTCCGTCGCCGTCCATGCCGAGTTCACTCGCCCGATGAGCGTGGAAGAGGCGCACGACATCATTCGCCAATCTCCCGGTGTCAAACTTGTCGACGACTTGGCGGCCGCGCAATACCCGATGCCGCTTGAAACCCAACACGGCGATGTCGTTCAGATTGGACGCGTTCGTATCGACCCCAGCGTCGAGAATGGTCTGGCTCTGTGGTGTTGCGGTGATAATATCCGTAAAGGCGCGGCGCAGAATGCTGTCCAGATAGCCGAGAAGATGATTGAGCGCGGCTTGATCTGATTCCAGCCGGTTTCCTATGCTAAACGAGCGGCGCCCTCGTGGCGCCGCTCGTTTTCGTTTAGGGGAAATTTGCGCCAATCAGTGGCGCAAATGCTTGAGCAAGGCTTCGGGCGAAGGATCTCTGCCCATCAACTCTCGGAACACCTCCGAAGGATGGCGACTGCCCCCTTCACCAAAAAGCGTTGCCGCATAGCGTGCCCCCAGTTGGGATAATGCCTCCGGCTGGTCGAGAACGGACTCGAAAGGTTCGAACAAATCCGCCGCCAACACTTCGGACCACTTATAGCTGTAGTAGCCTGCCGAATACCCGCCACCGAAAATGTGGCCAAAGCCGCAGAGAAAACGGTCATAGTCAGGCGGAGGCGAGGGGAGCACCTGTCGGGCTATGGATTCCTTGACCGCGTTCGGATCGGCAGGAATCTCGGCGCCGTGGAGAGCCAAGTCGGTCAAGGCAAAGTAAATCTGCCGCTGCTGGGCGGACGCGGCGCGAAAGTCCCGGGCGGCAATGATTTGCCGTATCAAGTCGGCTGGAAGCGCTTCGCCCGTCTCGAAGTGGGACGAGAGTGCCGCCAGTACTGCAGGCGCATAGCAGAAGTTTTCCATAAACTGGCTGGCAACTTCAACGGCATCCCACTCGATGCCATTGATGCCGGCGACCTGCGGCACGCCAACGCGCGTCAGCATATGCTGGAGCGCATGGCCGAACTCGTGGAACAAGGTGGTGACATCGTCGAAGCGCAGGCACGAGGGCTTGCCCTGCATAGGGCGGGGAAAGTTGCAAACCAGCACCGCCACCGGCAGATCTCCGCGCCGGTCGTCGCGGGAGCTGAAGTCATTCATCCAGGCCCCGCCGCTCTTTGTCTCGGGGCGGCTGTAGGGGTCGAGATAGAAGGAGGCCAATGGTTGCCCCGTGCGGTCGGTAATCCGGTAGAATCGGACATCCTGATGCCAGCGGGACACGGATTCGGTCGCTTCTCGCACGGTGATCCCAAAGAGCGAATGGGTCAGATGGAAAAGTCCGTGCAGGACTTTTTCAAAGGGAAACCACGCCCGCAAGGCTTCTTCATCAAGGGCATATTGCTCCTGACGCAATCGCTCCGTCCAGTAGGGAATGTCCCAAGGAGCCAAATCTTTCGCCCCCCATCCTTTTCTTTCGGCATACTCTTTGAGGGCTGCCAGTTCCTGCTTCGCAAGCGGCAGACCGACAGCGGAGAGTTTATTGAGCAGTGCTACAACGGAATGTTCCGATTGAGCCATTTTGGTGGCGAGACTGACTGAAATCCAATCGGGATAACCGAGCAGGTTGGCAAGTTCGTGTCGAGCCCGCAGGAGTTTGTCGATGATAGGCTTGTTTGCTTGGTCGGCGCGGGTCGAATAGGCTCGATGGATCTGCTGTCGAAGGTTCCGATCGGGCGAATGCTTCATAAACGGGACATAGACCGCCGATTCGAGCGTGACGGCGTATGAACCATCGCTTTGCCTGAGCAACTCCTGTAGGCTGGGCGGAAGCGCTTTGACTTGTTCGGCATCGAGTGAAAGGCGGAATGCCTTGGTGGCGTCGAGAAGGTTGTTGGTGAACTGCATTCCTAGTTCGCCGCATTGTGCCGACAAGGCATTAAAGCGTTCGCGTTCTTGCTCGGGGAGGTCGACACCGGCGAGTTTGGCCTCAAGTAGCATCTTTGAGAGAATGCGGGCCTGGACTGGGGTGGATGGCTTGACCTTGCGCAGGGCCGATAGGATGGATTGGCTCTGTCCGATGCGGAGGGAGAATGCTATCATCTCCGGCTGGTGCTTGGCGACCAATTCTCTCCAGGCTTGGGAGTTCATCACCGAGTGGAGATGCGTGACCAGCCCCCACGTGCGCAAAGGCGCTAGGCTCAAATCATATAGCCGCCTCACCAAGTCATAACCTATTGATCCTGAAACTTTTTCAAGTTGCTCAAAGGATTTTCTGGCTTCTTCAAGGGTTTCGGTCAAGGCTTTGTCCGCCCGTTCCGGGCTAATCTCCTCAAACCTGATTGTGCCATCTTGGGCTTCAAAGGGCAGGGGGGGCTGCTTCATTTATCTTCCTTTTCGGAGTGGAGAAATGTTTCTATCTGGGCTAGGGCTGTCCGCCAAGGGGTTCCCAGCGGGATTGAGTGTCCGCCGGGGAGACGGAAGTGTATCAGTGGTCCTTCCCAATGCGCAAAGAATGCTTCAGTAGCTTGATTGTCCACAACCTGGTCGTCAGTGGCGGTAATCAGTAGCGCGGGGGGCATCTTCGAATGGCTTTCTTGCGTGCGACCTCGGAGTTTTCCCACGACTTCAAAGAGGGCCTCATAGGCTTGGAGGGAGACGAATGCATCTGCACGGTAACGGTAGGTTGGATCGTCTTCTGCCTGTCGGATTGTGGGGAAAATCGACTTGAGTTCCTTTGTGGCAATAAGGAAGTGGGAGGCAAAGTGCCAGACTTTTCTAGCTGGTAGTCCAAGGGGCATTCGCGCAGATGAGACATCAACCAGTGGTGCCAGCAAAATCACACCGTCTGGGGTGAGTTTGGGGACTAAAGAAAGGATAAGTCCTCCTCCTAAGGAATGACCGCAGAGGAAGACTTTTGCATAGGAGTGTCTCAACTGGTTGTATGCCGATTCGATTTCTTTCTGCCAGACGAGCAGGGAGGCCGGACGGCAATCGCCCATCCCGGGCAAGCGCACAATCTGGCAATGCACTGGGGTATTGGTAGCAAGCGCGGTAGCCATTCTCCGGAAGACGGCCGGCGTATCCATAAATCCCGGCACAAAGAGAATTGCGGTCTGGCCGTTACCAGTCTCGAAGGTTTCCGCCTGCGGGAGAATGCCGCTCGGTGTTCTGCCCGAAATACGCTCAAATTGGCGCTTGAGACGGGCGATTGCCAGCGCATAGCCTGCATCGCTGAGTAGCCAGATAACGAGTGGCAGGAGTAGCAGCAGGGCCATGCGCGGGCGGATGGGCATTCTAGGCGAAGAGGTAGTTCATCAGGTCGTCTTTTTTCATCGCGCCGAGTGTTCCGCCGAGGCAAGATAGTTCGTCATAGTGGTCAACTTGATCGGGCGTATCGCCTGGGCGCCAGACTGCGACGGGAACGGGGGTGCGGGTGTGTTTGCCAACTGCGAGGGGGACGGGATGGTCGGGGAGCACAACATAGGTGGCTTTTTCTCCAAGGGCGGCCATAACGCGTCCGATAAGGCGCGAATCGAAGTCTTCGATTGCTTGAATCTTGAGTTTTGCGTCCTGCGCATGGGAGACTTCATCGGTGGCTTCCAGATGCACATAGACGAGGTCGTGGTTCTTGGCCGCGGCGATGGCAGCATCGGCTTTTCCCTCGTAGTTGGTGTCGATGTAGCCGGTGGCTCCCTGGACTTTGACAACATCGAGTCCCATGCAACGCCCGAGTCCGTTGATGACATCGACGGCGGAGACAACCGCCCCGCGAATGCCGTAGCGCCCGGGAATTGTGTGGAGGGAGCCGGCTTTACCGCCGCTCCAGAACCACACGCCATTGGCGGGGCGCCCGGCGAGAATCTCGGCGGCTTTGGCTTGGAGTTCGCGCAGGAGACGCGCAGTTGGTTCGGCAGCGGGCGACTTGGCTTTTGGAAGGTGTTCAGCAACAGGATTCCCATGGTTGTCATCGGGCTTGTCGCAGGCGACTTGAGCAGAGAATTCGGGGCCCGAGAGCACGAGTAGGTTGCGGTAACTGACTCCCGGATAGAATCGGATTTGCTGGGTGCCCAAGCGGTCATTGAGCAGGGCGATGGCCGCCTCGGCATCCTTCTGGGAGATGTGTCCGCCGGAGAAGTCGCGGAGGATTCCGTTGGCATCGGTGGTGGTGAAGTTCATCCGGAAACAAAGGTCATTCGCGCCGAGTTGAATC
>JAXFQS010000011.1:0-5809 GCA_034178815.1 Kiritimatiellia bacterium
CAACAAAGGTCTCGGGACAGCGGGTCAACTTTCCTTTCCGTTCAACATAGATGTTGTTGGCACCGTTGACCATAATTTCCGTCACGCTATCGTCAGCCAGGAAGTCCTCGATAGGCCCCAGGCGCATCGCTTCATTGAAGATTTCGACACCAATACGCTGAGGGTCTATTCCTTCAGGAATGCGCCCCTTTGCCGTGACTTCCTCGATGACTGCATCAATCGTCTGCCGAGCCTTTTCCTGCAAATTGACAGCGGCAGTTCCCTGCGCGGTCATACGGCGCAAATCAAGCCGCTTGAGGACCTCCTTGTGAATTTGGTCTTTAATCTGTCGGCGGACATTTCGCAAGGGATCCTCAGGCTCTGAAGCCGTTTCTTGGTTCGTTTCAGCAGGTTGGGCCGATTGTCGCGCGGGCAGCTGTTGGACGGGCATCTCATCGGCAATGCGCAGGAATGCCTGCCCCACAGCAACTATATCGGCGGAAGTCAACCGGCTTTCTTCGTAAATGGGCTTACCGTTAAGGAAAGTGCCGTTGCTGGAGTGCAGATCCTTGATTGTCACGCTCCCCTGTCCAACATTGATCAACAAGTGACGCGTACTGATGCTGGCGGAATTGACCTGGATGTCGCAAGAGGAACTGCGTCCGAGAATTCGCACACCTTCCTCAAGGGGAATGCTTCGGTCAGGTTCGCCGTCAATATGCAGATGCAATGTGTACATGGATTACTTGCTGACTCGCTTGCGGAGCAGCTCCTGCTGGCGAAAGAGGTTGAGTTTTTCGATCTGATCCTGAATGCGGCTGAAGTCGACCTTGGGGAGTTCCTTCTCGAAATTGGTGTCGTTGGGATGGCGCAAAACCAAAAAGAGCCGCCCCTTGATTTGTTCGCTGAAAACCAGCATTTCCGCTTCGCGCGGTGTGACCTCAAGGGTCACCGTCCCGTAGCCCGACGCACCGGAACCTTGGTTGGCGGTGCGTGCGCGTTCTTTACCGACGGCCAGTACAGTGACATCCTGCAGAATAGTGAATGTGACCAGTTCGGCCTCGCCCTTGGCATTGGGAAATGTGAATGTACCCAACACATCAATATGGTCATTCGGTCGAATCATTCCACTGACAGCAGCAGCCCCCGAGGCGTTGATTGAGATGGCCCGCATACCATTTTTGATTTCTCGGGAAAGTCCGCCAATCGGCTGGCCTCCTTCAATATCAATCCAATAGAGCGGCTTATTGCGCTCAACGGTGTTGACCAATCGGCGCCCCACCAAAGCCATGGCATTTTCGGCCTTGACATAGTCAGACCTCAAACCGGCCGAGGGCAACTCGGTCAACCCAAAGTCTGATTGCTGCAAAGGCGTTCCAACCGGAAGCGTCTTGGTCAAGACCACGCACTTGACCATCTTGTTGGCCTGCCGGATTCTTTGAATCTCGCGCCCGACCTCCCGATCCTTTGCCGCCAGATAACTCTGCGTCAAAAGAGCCGCCAAGAGACCGATGGCAATCGATATGACCAATATCATCTTCTGTTTCATGCAAATCCTTCCTGAGTCAAATTAAAAACTCTTCTTCTCCAAGACCACCGTCTGCGTGCGTCCATTCGTCAAAGCCCGCACCAAGGTCGCACACAAGCGGTCTCCGTTCTGATACAGCGCCGTCTCCCGCGAAAGGCTGAATGGCACCCAACCGGCATCCGTCAACTCCCGATGAAGACGAGCAAAGGCAACTTCCGGCGATTCAGCACTCTCCTCAACACTCAACTCTGCCCGAACCGTCCGATAGGAGGGCATCTGCGAGAAGAACGAGCGCCCTGGAAGTTTCAAGGAAAACCGTGCGGCCACCGGCAAGGAAAGCGCCAGCAACGCCATCAGCAGAAGCCCAATTTTCTTCACGGTGCAAACTCCATATTCGGCATCCAGATTTCCTGGGAGAGCCGGATCTCGGGCTTATCGTAGACAGTCTGCCGAATGAAGTTGTCGACCGTCACATCGGCCTTTGCCTCTCGATGAACCAACCCAATGCCCAAGGCCGTATCGCCCGTTCTGTAGACCGTTGACGGAGAAAAGTCCAACAGGCTATTCTCAGCCGGCGCATAGTCCGAACCTGCCGCCGAAAGGATGGTGTTCAGCGAATTGATGCCTGCCATACGCGGCTGATCGTCGGCTGTGCCCATTTTCTGGTCGGGGCCAGCCCCCCAGTCGGCAATGAAGCGGGGGGATTGCGCCAAGCCGCCCGCCAAGGCGGCCATACCGCCATCGGCTCGAACCTTAGCGGCCAAGTCGATGGTTTTGCTGGACAGGCGCGCCAAATGGGTTAGCCCAATCACGATGAGCAAAATCAGAAATAGCGCGGCGACAAACTCAATGGCCGCCTGCCCTGTCTGCTGGTTGCGCCCGGTATAGTGAACTCCTCTCATCAGCGACCATTTTATCATACCTCCCAGTAAATCTTCAAGTGAAAACCCCCTCTGCCGTTTGAGGAGGTGTCGAATGGCTTGCAGATGGCGAAGGAGAATCAAGCCCCTCCACGAGTCCCGTTCAGCCCAGTCGGCGAAATCTGTTCAGGTTTCTGACCGTCCCATTTCTGGCCCACGCAAGGTGCGGCTTATGCGCTACCTTTCGGATTGTCATACTGTTTGAGCACAGGGCTAGTCAAGTTAAACTAGACCGGAAAAGTCCCTGCACCTACGGCAGCGTGCAGCCCAGTCATCACTGCCGGGAGGTTGTTCATCCCCACGCCTTTTGCAGGCAGGCGAGGATAAAATGAGCCAACGAGAGCGGATAGAAGCGTTCGCCCATGAACTTCTACACTCCGATGGCGGGGCGTAAAGTCGATTAATCCTCATCGGCAGTGGCGACGATTAGTGCGAAAACTAATCCATTTGCCACGGGTAATCCGGCGGATTTGAACAGGAGGACTGACCACATTCCTGCCTATCCGTGCCTGCGAAAGGTTGCAACCTGACGGCGGCATTGATAGGCAGGGGCAGGTGCGTAAGGTTGGTAGGAAGAGAACTGCTGGGTAGACAGGAAGATCGCAACAGGCAACGCAGTCTGAATCGGGATTGGCTCACTGCAACGCCAACGGACAGGGCCAATCATCCGTTCTGAATGGTGAAGCCGGAAGCCCCGCCCGATTGTAAAGATTGCACTCGGGGGCGCCGCGAAAAGCGTAGCGAACGGCGGCAGGTCTGGACACCTCCGGAGCGGAGACAACCACCCGTGAACCCTCAATCCGAGCAGTTGCGTGATGCCATTTGCGGTCAGCCCCGGCAATGGCAAACCCCTTGAGCAC
The DNA here is from genome assembly GCA_034178815.1 of Kiritimatiellia bacterium. Lineage (GTDB taxonomy): Bacteria > Verrucomicrobiota > Kiritimatiellia > RFP12 > DVOR01 > JAXFQS01. Next base: position 3,288 of record JAXFQS010000011.1, read on the forward strand.
AGTTCCCTTGGGCGCCTCGACAGGGTCTGCCACATCCGTCACCCGCTTGACCCCAGTCATCAAACCGCACTCGGCATAGTCAAACGAGATCCAGACTTCAGCCCCCTTGACCTCAAAGTCCCGGTAAATCGGGCCAGATGGTATCACATCCTTGCCATACTCATTGCGCAATGCCCAGAGCGCCAGGCGCTCGCCTACATGGTACTTTTCTCTCGGGTGAATCTCCCAAGGTTCACCAAGGTCAATAGCTACCGCAAGCCCGGTATTGGGGATCGACAAACCCTTCCTCTGTGCCTCACGCACAAGCGTAAAACCATCCCCTCCCTCAACCGCATCGACCTTGCGCCAATTGTTCCAGAAGGCAGCCAACTGCACCGCATAAAAGGGCAAATCGCGCCCCCACGCCTGCCGCCAGCCATTGACAAGAGCCCGGTAGAGCGGAAGGTAGGACTCGCCCTCCTTCGCATTGGCGCATCCCTGATACCAGATGACACCCTTTATGGGCAGTCGCGTAAAGGGATGAACCATACGGTTGTAAGTCGACCCCAGCCGGAGTGTGTCCAAACGATTCAGACGCGGGGCTTCCGTTTGCTCAGGTGCCTTGCCATCCTTGAGCGCCGCCGCAACCTCAGACCGCCATTGCTCCATTTGTTGCACATACGCCTCGACCGCCGTACGGCCTGCAACAGTATGGGGCAAGCAAGCCGCGACTTTATCGGCAAGGTTGCCAAGCGATGGCTCGGTAGCAAAGGCAGACGGCGGTATGAACGGCTCAATCCGAGAGGCGCTCCACGAAGTGTTGATAAGACCTATTGCCAATCCAGTCTCCCGAACCAACCGCCGAGCGAAAAACCAACCCACGCATGTGACCATGTCGAAGCATTCATGCTGTCTCGTGGTTGGGTGCCATCCCTTCCGCTCGGCGAGAAAGATGGGATGATAGGCCAAGTCAGCATCCGGGAACGGTGCTGTTCCCCGAACGACTCGAATGGTGCGAATCTGCGGTAGTCCATCCGCCTCGGCAGCAAAGCGTTCCTCTTCCAATGGATGCCACCCGAAGGAATACTCCATATTGCTCTGGCCTGAGCACATCCACACATCGCCGACTACTACATCCGAGAGGACAATCTTGCCATCACTAGACCATATCGTTAGATCGCGCCCCTCCGTTGTGGGGGCTAGCGGGGTGAGTTTGACTTCCCAGCGACCGTCGGCATTTACGACCACCTTGTGGTGCTGTCCTGCGAAAGCGACTTCGACGGAGGAAGCGGGTGTTGCCTTGCCGTAGATTGGTATCTCCGCATCCCGTTGAAGCACCATGTGCGAACTGAAGAACTTAGGCAATTCGATGCCGGCGGAAACACCCATCGCCAACAGGCCTGCAATCAGACCGGGGAGTATCTTGTTCATATTCCTGACCCTTTCTTATGTAGCCCTACCGCCCGATGGCATCTGCGGCACGCTCGCCACGCTTGATTTGTTCTGCGTCATCCGGTTCTATCTGCGGGGGGATGAACCTGACTTCTACCGCATCTCCCCATGCCATACGCGCCGTTGCGACAACTGCCTGTTCTTTGAGTTTTCGGAGGCTTTCGGGCGTCTTCGATTCTGTGGCGGATATGGAGACGATGACGCCTTTGACCGGGAAGGTTTTGAGTGGTGCAATCGTTCCGTTCCATACCGTCCCGAAGTCGGTATGCTTGAGTTCTTTGAACTCTGGACATTTTGAGGTTGGCACCCGCCCGGAGTCAAGTGCATGGGCGGATTCTTCGGCCCATTTGCGCACGGCGGCAAGGTGCGCGGCGATTGCGGTGTCACCTAAGACCGTCCCAGGTATATATTTTTCGGCTTGGTCGGCCAAATCCGTCAAACCAGCCGATCGATAGGCCGTCGCCGGAATGATTGCCTCCAACCGTTCCGCTCCGGCATCGGCAAAAATGAGGCCTATGGGCAGATTCTTTTGGACGCCCAGCGCCCGTCCCAATCCAATTAGGAAATACGGCGTGTGGGAGATAATTCCCGGCAGGGGCTTCCAGCCGCCGTATTTGACGAAGCCCCGTTCATACAAGCCTTTTGGGTGTTCAAATGAAGCCCGCCGTGTGCTGACGGTGAGGGTTCGGACAGCTCCACACTCCTTCAAAGAGGTAGCCAATTTATCCTGCTTGACGCTTCCCTTTCGGGCTTGAGGGCCGAACGAACAACCTGTCACCAGATAGACATCGCCGATAAGCACCTCTGGGAATACTAGGTGTGTACCATCGCCTGTGACTTCTAGCTTCCTTGGGGTGGCAGAGGTTGGTATCGGCGGAATGGTGACCTGCCAGCCCCCACGCTCATCGGCCGTCGCATTCCCCGCGAACTCCCCTAGAACCACCGAGATCGATGCCCCCGGCGAAGCGCGTCCGGCAAGCACATACGGCCGATCGCGCTGTATGACCATACCTTTGCTCACAGTTGGCGGCAAACTCAACTCCGCCAAAGCAGAGCCGGCCATACCACATACCAACAAAACGGCTAATGCA
>JAXFQS010000104.1:0-3222 GCA_034178815.1 Kiritimatiellia bacterium
GCCATACGCCCATTGAAGTTGGCATTGACGCGTGCGCGGCGTTCGGGGAGTTCGCCTTCTGGCCAGTCGTCGGGCGGTTCGGAAGGTTTGTGGTAGAGACCGTAGTTGACGAGGTTTTGGAAGATCATCCGGGCGTCGGCGCGGGTGATGGTCTGGCGCCGGTGGACGATGTTGTTCCACTCTTTATTATTGGTGTCGATGGAGAAACTGTCGGAGAGTTGCGGGCTCGATCCGGTAGTGAGTTCGACGACGCCTGCGCCGGTGATGGTGAGTTTGACGGGTTGGCGGCGGGCGTTTTTGATGAAAACGACTTCGAGGCGGTTGATGTCGAAATCGTTGACCTCGAAGTGTTCGCGTTCGAGGTAGGAGGTGCCGCAACCGAAGCAGGTCAGCAGGAGAGGCAGAAGGATGGCCAGGCGAGTCAGCATTTCGATTAAATGATAGCAGATTCAGGGTGGTTTGGCGAGGATAAATCGGCGCGATGGGCGATGAACGCACCGGGGTGGGGAAGTGATTGGCATTGACAGAAGGTGGGGGGCTGGATAGACTATATATAGAAGGAGACATTTGAAATGTTGTCGAGCAAGTTTTGGGTCGGTTTGGCGTGCGGATTTCTGGCACAGGGGTGTTGGGGGGCCGAGGTGGTTGCATTCAAGGATGCGGCGAAGATCAAGAGTTGGGATGCCTGGCAGGATCACCTGCCGCAGGCGGTGGCGACGAATATTTTGCAGAAGGAGAAGTTCTGTCTGACCTGGCAGAAACTCAACCAGCTGAATCCGGGATTGCCTGAATTAGGGCGGCTGGCGACGCGCACCTCGAAGGAAATTGCGGGTTCCTCCTGGTCGATTGGCTGCGAGACTTTGGATCGGGACTATGGCGACTGGGATGCCTACAAGGCGCTTTTGCCGCTTTTGGGGGTCAAGCACGCCCGCTTTTTCAGCGGGTGGGCGAAGACCGAGCAGAAGCGGGGCGTCTACGACTTCGCCTGGCTTGACCGCCAGATTCGCGAGTGTTCCGAAATGGGCATCAAGCCTTGGATTTGCCTCTCCTATGGCAATCCCGTCTGGGGCAGCGATTTCCGCCTGGGAATGCGCGTGAGCCAGATTACTGGCAATTCCGAGGCGCTGGAGGCTTGGCTGCGTTATTGCAAGGCGTGCGTCGAACGCTACCGGTCGATAGTCACTGAATGGGAAATTTGGAACGAACCTTTTGGACAAGATGGTGACTACGCCCAACTCTACTTCCTTACCGCCAAAGCCATCCGCTCGTTGCAACCAAACGCCCAAATCTACTGCACCGCCTTCGACGGTCTCTCCGGCTACAAAGCCGTCCTCGAACGACTCAAATCCGAACACGCCCTCGACCTCGCCTCCCGCTTCCTCTACCATCCCTACGAGCCCAATCCCGACGACTCCTGGCGCACCAACCGCCCCGGCCGCTGGTCGCCGCTCGACCTTCAGGCACTCGTCAAAAGTTACTCCGGCCGCTTCGTCATCATGCAAGGAGAGACCGGCTGCCCCGCCCAGCTTGAGTTCGCCCACGCCCTGAGCAATATCGAATGGAGCGAGTACGCACAGGCCAAGTGGAACCTCCGCCGCGCCCTCGGCGATGCCGCGCGATCCATCCCCTCCAGCCTCTTCACCATGATTGACCTCCAATACACCTTTATGCTCCAGAGTTTCGGACTTCTGCGCTCCAACACCCTCAAGGAATTCGTCTACCGAAGACCCTCCTGGTACGCCATGCGCCACATCTACGCCCTCTTCGACGACGAGACCCACCCAATCGCCGTCACTACCACCGGCCACCCCGAAATCACCCGCGCCACCTTCACCCGATACGGCCAGCCGCTCCACTGCCTCTGGTACTCCAGCGCCGTCCCTTCCTCCCGCCTCGCATTCGACCGCCAAACCATCACACTCCCCGGTGAAATCAGCCAACCCGTTTGGCTCGAACTCATTACCGGCCGCATCTTCGCCATTCCCCCCGAGACCGTCTCCTATACCAACGGTACCACCACCTTGCACAATCTGCCCCTCTGGGATTCCCCCATCATCGTCGCCTCCCGTACCGCCATTCCCCACGAAACCCACTGGGAAAAACTCACCCCTTATGCCATCATCGACGCCCTCTACTACCGCTTCCAGCCCGACAACCCCATGAAAGCCCTTCCGCCCCCGGATTCTCAGCCCTGGATGCACCTGAAAACCTCCGATTTCCTCCCTTGCTTCGACCGATACGGGCAATTCCGCCACCGCCAATGGCCCGGAAAGATAGCCACCGATCAAGACCTTCGTGCCGCCCTCCAGGACGAAGAGAAAGACCTCGCCGCCCATCCAGGCCCCCAAGACCGAAGCCTCTTCGGCGGCTGGAAACAGGGACCCCGCCTCCAGCCGACTGGACGCTTTCGCACCCACCGCGACAACCAAGGGCGCTGGTGGTTCGTCGACCCAGAAGGCTACCTGTTTTGGAGTTTTGGCCCCGTTCGCGTCACCCCATCCAGCGCCCAGACGCCCCTCGACGGGGATACCTCCAAGCCGCGCCACGGCGTACCGCTTCCGCCCAAAGATTGCCTCTTCGCCGACCTTCCGCCGGAGCCAAACGCCCCGGAAGGTACCAATGTCTTCTCCCAATTCTGGACTACCCGCGATGCCCTTCTCTGGCCGCTTTACCTTGCCCGAGGTGTGACCCGGACCTATGACTTCTCGTCTGCCAATCTTTACCGGAAATACGGGCCCGACTATCGTCGACATTTCGCGGAAAACGCCCATCGCAGGCTTAGGAGTTGGGGTGCCAACACCATAGCGAATTCCTCCGATCTGACCATCTGCCTAATGGATCGCACGCCCTATGCGGAGCGTGTCGAGTGCCAATCCCGCCCGATTGCGGCAAGCCACGGTATGTGGGGAAAGTTTCGCGATCCGTGGGATGATTCGTGCGTACAGGGGGTGACGGATGCCTTGTCCAAATGTGACCGGGAGGCACACGACCCTTGGTGCATCGGGTTCTTTGTCGACAACGAAATCAATTGGGGCGGAGCGGGCGATTTGGCGCGTTGGACGGCGATGTCTCCTGCCGATCAGCCGGCCAAACGGGCGCTTCTCGATTGGCTTCTGGCGCGCTACCATTCGATTCAATCGCTCAACACCGCCTGGGGGAGCCGATACGCGGATGAGGTGGACTTTCTGGCTACCGTTCTGCCTCCGCCCCCTGCCGCCGAAG